>CAXQQM010000057.1:0-21507 GCA_964226055.1 Robiginitalea sp.
CTCCAGGTTTTTCCGTTCCTCGGTATTGGATGAATTCCTCCGGGCGTGCAGGCGGTCGAAGTAGTGGTTGCAGGCTGTTTTGAATTCTTTCCAGATCTTATCCGAATATTTGCGTGGGACGTGCCCGATCTGTTTCCATTCCTGCTGGATTCGTTTCATTTCGGGGGTAACCGAATCCCAGTCCTCACTGTCTTTGAGTTCCACGGCGCGGGCCAGTAAGGCGCGCTTTTTCTCCAGGTTTTCCTGTTGTTCTTTTTTCTGGTTCTTGTAATAGGCATTCTTGGTGCGGTTGAATTTGCGAACGGCAGACTTGAATGCCGACCAGGTAGCCTCATTGTCCTTCTGGGGGACTTTGCCCGCCTGGAAAAATTTTTCGCGGAGGGCTTCCACCTGACGAATCTGTTGTTGGATGGCCCGGTGGCTGGAGGCGACGTTCTCTGCAATTTCAGCGATTTCCGCTATGAGTTGCTTTTTGGTCTCCAGGTTTCCTTCGTACCGTTTCTCCAGTTCCCGGAAATGGTCCTGCCGACGTTGGTGGATGGCTTTGGTCGCCGCGCTGAAACGGTCCCAGATGGCCTCCCGCTGATCCTTGGCAACTGGCCCCACCTCTTCTTTCCAGATTTTGTGCAGGGTCTGTAATTCCCTGAATGCCTTGTTGAGGTCTGGTTCCCTGGCCAGGGCTTCCGCCCGTTCAATCAATTTTATTTTTTCCTCCAGGTTGTGTTTGAAGTCCAGGTCGCGCAATTCCCGGTTCAGGTGCAGGAAGTCGTAGAAGATTTCTACGTGGTGCTGATAGGTACGCCAAACGTCGTTGTATTGCGTACGGGGAACCGGGCCGGCCTGCCGCCAGCGCTCCTGCAGGTCTTTAAAGTGCTGGTAGGTGGTATTCATATCCTCCTCCATATTCACCAGGCCCTTGAGTTCCTCGATGATTTCCTGGCGGATGGCCAGGTTTTTCCGGAGGTTTTGTTCCAGTTCCTTGTAGTACTGGTTCCGTTTTTCCCGGTATTCCGCGTAGAGTTCGTTGAATTGTCGTTTGGTTACCGAGTTATACCGGAAATCGGCCTCGTTTCCGCCCCGGTCTACGAATTCCTCCTTTTTGTGCTCGATAAATTCCTGGAATTTCTGGTCGAACTCGTGTTTGATCCCGTCTACATGGCGCCGGATGGCCTGAACCTTTTCGGTCCTGAGCAATCGCTGCAGTTCGCCCACGAGGTTTTCCATTGAGAGGGCGTGGTAATCCAGGAAAGGGATGTGGTGGCGGCGTTCGTTCTCCGAATCTTCAGCGTCCTCGGCGTTGGAATCGTCGATTTCCTTTTCCGAGTCATCGGATTCCGCATCATCTGTTTCGGCAGCTTCCTCCGTTGTATCCGCAGGTTCCCCGGCTGTATCAGCAGGTTCCCCGGCTGTATCAGCAGGTTCCTCCGTTGTATCGGCAGGTTCCCCGGCTTTGCCCGACGAATCTGTAGCCGGGCTTCCTGCCGGATCCGGATTATCAGATGTTTCTCCCCCCCCTGCAGCTTCCTGCAGTTTTTTGTTTTCCTCTTCGGACATGCGATAGATTTTTCGGTGCCTGCTCGAATGCCTTTCTAAGATACTAACAAGCGGCCGAGAAACAAAAGTATTCCCGTCTTCTTTTGGCTTAGTTTCAGACTGTCGCCGGCGGGGCGTTCCATAGCTTCCAGGCGTGTTCGGCCTGGATCTCCAGCATTTCCAGGCCGTTTTTGATCCGGCTGCCGCTGAGGAGGCCTTTGGCAAGGAATGTGGTCTTCCCCGGGTTGTAAATCAGGTCGTACAACAGGTGTTCAGGCCCCAGGGCCTCATAGGGGAGTTCCGGGTGGGCGTCCGTATCGGGATGGGTGCCCAGGGGGGTTGTATTAATGACAATCTGCACCTCCCGGAGGGTGGGCGCGTCGAGCCCCGAATAGCCCAGTTGTCCCGGGCCCGGGTTCCGGGAGACGTATCGGAAACGGATGCCGAGCTGCTCCAGGGCATAGGCTACTGCACGCGAGGCCCCGCCGGTACCCAGGATCAATGCTTCTCGGTCAGCGGGCAGCAACAGGGGCCGGAGGGACTCCCGGAACCCGGTGACATCGGTGTTATGACCCGTGGTCCTGGAGCCTTCCAGACAAATGGTATTTACCGCCCCGATCCGGGCAGCTTCCGGGGCAATTTGGTCCAGGTAGGGCATAATGGCCTGTTTGTAGGGGATGGTTACATTCAGGCCCTGCAGGTCCGGATATTCCCCCAGCAATGCAGGGAATTCTGAAATTTCCGCCAAATCGAAAATCTCGTAGGTGTAATCCTCCAGCCCCAGCTCGCGGAACTTACCGGCAAAGTATCCCGGCGAAAACGAATAGGAGATGTTCCTCCCGATGAGCCCGAACCTATGCATGGCGCTTGCGGTTTTTGCCGTACCATTCCAGTAAGACCAGGATGCCGATACCGACCCCGATAAAGGCCAGGGCCCAGAGATTCTCGGGATTCCCAATGTCTGGCAGGTAGCGTTCGTAGTTGCTGATGATTTTGTCCCCGTTGGAATCCAGCAGGGGCTGCCCGTCCGGCCCGGTCAGGAAGATCGTGCGCTTCCAGGGCCATACCACCCCCAGGGAACCGGTAATAAAGCCGATAATCACTGCAGTGGTCAGGTGCTTAAAATGCTTGAGCACATAGCCGAGCAGGTGCGATAAGGTCACCAGGCCGGCAGCGGATCCGGCCGTGAAAACCGCCAGGATACGCAAGGTGTTCAGGCGATCGCCGTTACTGGTAAAACTGAAATCCCCCTGGAATACTTCAATCAGCGTTTCGTACAGCGCGTTCACCGAATCGACCAGCAACAAAACGTAATTTCCGAGGAGGATCAGGATGAATGACCCGGAGAGCCCCGGGAGGGTCATCCCGGAAACGCTGATGATCCCGCAGAAAAATATAAACCAAAGGTTGTCGTTCTCCCGGGCCGGGTTGAGGAAGCTGATGGATATCCCGATGAGCAACCCGAGCACCCCGGCAGGAACTGTGCGCCTGTTCCAGTGCTCGTAATCCTTGGAAATAAAATAGATCGATCCGATGATCATCCCGAAAAAGGCCGACCATACGTATAATTCCTTTTTTTCGAGGAAGAAATCCAGCAGCTGGGACACGCTGAAATAACTAAAGAGCATCCCGAGTATCAACAGGGAGAGGAACGGCCCGTTCACGTACCGGTAAAAACTGCGGAACCTGCCGCCGATGATCAGTTTCAGCGCCTTCAGGTTGAATTTTTGCAGGGAATAGATAAACTCCTCGTAAAACCCGACCACGAAGGCCACAATCCCCCCGGAAACGCCGGGGACCTTGTTGGCGGCCCCCATGGCGAGCCCTTTGATAAAAAGCAGGACCTTATCCGATATGGTTCTGGGCTGGTGCATCAGTCCGTAGCGTTTTTCCGGTCGGCGACCCGTTCGAGAAGGAAGATCAGCGCAAAGCCCAGGGCGGCCAACAGGATGGCCTGCCAGAGCATCGGGTTTCCTTCGAAATCCCAGGGCGCCACGTTCGCCTCCCGGATTACCACGGCCTTATCGTCAAACATCCGGGTCTCGAGCACCTGTTTCCAGGGCCAGATTTTCTGAAGGGAACCGATGATAAAACCGGTCAGGATGGCCAGTGTCCCGTTCCGGAACCGCACGAACATCCATTTGAGCAGACGCGCAAAACTCAGCAACCCGAACACGGCTCCCAGGCCCAGGGCCAGCAGGACAGCCAGATCGCGCTCGTGGATCGCGTCCAAAGCGGTTTTATACCCGCCCAGGAGAACGAGGATAAAGGCACCGGAGATCCCCGGCAGAATCATCGCACAGATGGCCAGCGCCCCGCAAAGGAAGAGGTAGGCGAGGCCGAATTCCGGGTCGGCAGCCGGGAGGGAGACCACCAGGGTGGCCAGGGCAATGCCCGCCAGGAGCATAACCCACACCGCCAGGCGCCAGCGATTAATCTGGCGGGCGACATAAATGATGCTGGCCAGTACCAGGCCGAAAAAAAATGCCCATAGCAATACGGGGTGTTCTGCCAGCAGGTAACTCAGCACGCGGGAAAGCGATAGGACACTGATGGCGATCCCGGCGAAAAGGGCCAGCAGGAAATTGCCGTTCAACGCGCTCCAGAAGGCAGCAAACCCCTTTTGGGACCAGACGCGCAACAAGCTGGGACGAATATTGTCGATGGAGGTGATCAGTTCCTCGTAGATGCCGGAGATAAATGCAATCGTGCCGCCTGAAACCCCGGGGACCACGTCGGCAGCGCCCATGGCCATGCCCTTGAGCATTACCCAGAAATAATGTAGCCTACTGCGGTTTTCCATAGCAATAAAAAAGCAAAAGTAGCTTTTTTATTTGGAAGCTTTCCGGCATTCGCCGATGATCCGCTGGGCCCATGAAGCCCCGTATAAATCCGGGTATTGTTTGCGGAATTGCCTGAGTTTTCCCGGGGCCTGCTCCATGGCGGTACGCAGGTGGATGCACGCCATGCGGTCCTTGCCGAGTATCCGGCAAACCCCGGCCATCAGGTATTTCAACTCGGCGGCTTCCGGGTGGAATTCCGCCCCCTGTTTAAGGACTTCAGCGGCGGCGGCCACTTCCTGGTTGGCGAGCAGTACCCGGGCCCACTGCAGCCAGGTACCCAGTTCGTAATTGCCCAGGTCCACGGCCTGCTTGTAGGCAAAATCGGCCTGGTCCAGTTCGCCCAGGGCCTGGTGGATCCGGCCGCACCGCGTCCAGTAGGCGGCGTTTTCCCCGTCGATATTGATGGCCTTGTTGATGTATTCACGGGCCTTGGAGTAATTTTTTTTCCGGAAATAGTAGTCCGTGATGGCCAGCCACCCTTTGTCGAGCAACGGATCTTCGTGTACCGTGAGGTAGTAGTAATCCCGGGCCTGTTCCTCCATGCCCAGCTTTTCGTGACACCGGCCGATACGCAGGTAGGCGTGGGAGGTCGGGTCGTCCATCTTGGTGGTAACCAAATAGTTCTCTATCGCCTCCTGGTAGCGCCCGAGTTTTTCCAGAACCTTGCCTTTTTCAAAATAGGCGCCCAAAAAGCTGTCATCGGAAATGATTGCGAAGTCGAACGCCGCCAGGGATTCCTCCAGGAGGTCGATGGCGTCGTACTGTTTCCCGAGCTGGTGCCAGGCGACCTGGCAATACGGACTGGCTTCCAGGTAATTGTTCAGGTACCGGATGGCCCCCTCGTAGTCTTCCTGGAATTCGAAGCAATACACCACATTATACAGGGAGGCGTAGTCCTCGGGATCTGCCTCCAGGCATTTCATAAAGCAGGCCTGGGCTTTCCCGTATTCATCGAGGAAGAGGTACTCCATCCCCAGCAGGGAATACACCTCGAAATCATTTTCGGATAGCTCCAGCGCCCTTCTGAGGAGCTCGATGGCCCCGGGATGGTTGTCTTTCTTGGAGCAGATATTGGCCCGTTGGATAAAAATTTCCTCATTGCGGGAATCCAGGAGTTGCAATTGGTCCAGGATGTGTTCTGCCCGGTCCAACTGGTTTTCGAAAACCAGGACCTCCACCTGTAGCAATTGCAGTTCCAGGCTGTCGGGGTGCTGCTGCAGCCCCATGCGGATCGCCTTCTTGGCCAGGGCGATTTTTCCGTTGTTCAGGTAGTGGTGGATTATCTCCTCAAAATCTTCAGAATCAAAGAAGTAGACCTCGTCGGTCTTCAGCATGGATTCAAATTTCAAGATGGAATGGCTGGGCTGTTCATTCGGATCGAGCGTCATAAATATCCGTTTGTGTTCCGTATGGATTTAAAAATATTTTTTTGAGGGCTTGTAATGGGGTAAAGGCCGGCTTTGTTATCAACAAATTAGTTAACAGGGGCCTTGGGACAGGTATCGAGCAGTTCCAGCAGCGTCCGGCACCCTTTACGGATTTCCTCCTCCGAGATAGTCAGCGGGGGGGTAATCCGGACGGCCCGGGGCTCGAAAAGGAGCCAGAAAAGCAGCAGCCCCCGTTCTATGCCCCGGAGGATGACATGGTCCGCTTCAGCCGGGTCGCTGAGGATGAGCGCAAGCATCAGCCCCCGGCCGCGAATTTCCTGGATGCGCGGGTGTTTCAGCAATTCCCGGAAAAGCATTTCCTTGCGGGTGGTCGCCTCCATGAGCTCACCTTGCCGGAGTACCCGCAAGGTGGCCAGGGCTGCCGCAGCCACCACGGGGTTGCCCCCGAACGTCGTGATATGCCCGAGCTTGGGGCGGTTGCTCAGGGCAGCCATGTGCTCTCTCGAAGCGGTAAAGGCACCTACCGGTAATCCGGAGGCCATACCTTTCCCCATGACCAGGATATCCGGGGTACACTGATAGTGCTCAAAGGCGAATAGTTTGCCAGTTCGCCCAAACCCCGGCTGGATCTCATCGAGGATTAGCAGCGCACCTGTTTGGCTGCAGCGTTCCCGGACCTGCTGCAGGTAACCCTCGGGTGGGAGCAGGAATCCTGCACCTCCCTGGATGGTTTCCAAAACCACGGCTGCCGTCTTCCCGCTGATTTTTTCCAGGTCCCCGGCCGCGCCGAAACGGATATGCCGGATATCCGGCAGCAATGGTCGGAATGGGGCCTTACGGGATTCCAGGCTCATCAGGCTCAGGCTGCCCATGGTGTTCCCGTGGTAGGCATCCCTGGCGGCGATGATTTCGGACCGGCCCGTTACCCGCCGGGCGAGCTTGATAGCCCCTTCCATGGCTTCGGTACCGGAATTTACCAGGTAGGTGGTTTCGAGAGGGGCCGGCAGGGCCCCGGCCAGCTCCCGGCAAAAAGCCACAGCGGGTTCCATGGCAAACTCCCCGTAAACCATGACGTGCAGGTATTTTTCCGCCTGTTCCTGTATGGCCTTTACCACTTCGGGGTGGCAATGCCCGAGCGTGCATGCAGAAACCCCCGCGATCAGGTCCAGGTACTCCCTATCCTGGTCGTCATAGACGTAGCTTCCGGACGCACGACGGATCCGGAGGCCCAGGGGATGTGGGGTGGTCTGAGCCTGGTATGTGAGGAAATCGTCATCCATGGTTCAGGATTTTTGGGAACCGGACTTGTTGTCGCTGCGCCGCAGCGCGGGCCGGCCCTGGTCGTCCTTGGGGAACCTGGGCTGGTCCGGGTCGGGGGGCACGGGTTCGGATTCCAGGTCGATGGGTTCACTCAGACCCCGGATTACGGGAAGTTCCAGGTTGTTGTCATCCTCGTCGAAAACGTCCTGCCAACGGAACATCCGCTCGTCCCCACGCCAGATAAACCCCTCCAGGATACGGCTTTCCTCGGGCAGGTCCGCTTCGGGATAGATCACCCCGTCGGGGTCAATGAAGAATGTGATATCCTGGATTTCGCTCGCTTCCATCAGCAGGCGAATCCGGCTGCAGACCGTCTTGTCGATACCGATCAGCTGGTTGTCGTCGTCATACATGAAATAGACGACTTCCGTATTGCCTACCAGGTCGACGATTTTTAATTGGTCCTCGATGAATTTACCAAACAGGTCCTTGCCCTTGGCCTGGTTGTACCCCCGGTGCCCGATGGTGTCCTCTGAAATAATGAAGGCATTGCCGAGGACTTTCAGGGAATCGGGTTTCTGGGTTTCCAGGTCGCTGAGCAGGTAGATACTGTCGCCGGTCATCTGGTTTTCCAGGTTCCAGAGCACGGGGTCCCGGATGAGTTGGGTGATCCCGGTCCGTTCCTCAAAATGGATGGAATCACACTTGCCGCTCAGGTCGGTCTTAAAAAATTTTGCGTTCCGGTAGGCGCGCAGGATCCGGGCATCGGGCTCTCCCGTGACCATCAGTGTATCCCCGTGCATGTAGAGGGAATCCTGCTCCACCAGGCTGATGGAGACCGCCCGCCGCGTGGCGAAAACGGAGTCCCTGGCCCGGTGCACCTCGGCATAGTGTGCCCGGATGACGCCCTTGTTGATGGTATCGGTGATGACAATGTTGTTCGTGGCCGAGGCAAATGCGGTGGCCTTGTCGAAATACACGCTGTCTCCTTCGATGATGCGGTCGTTGTAGTGGATTTCCGTATTGCGGATCCCGTAGCCCTGCTCCACTTGCGTGTCGTAGTAGCCCCGCTCACAATAGAGCGTATAATCCTCCCCGGTACTGGTGGAGGGGCCGTACATATAGGCATTCTTGGAATTCGTATAGTAGTCCAGGCGGGTGGACTCCAGGGTGTAGTCGGGGTTTTTGATCAGCACGGAATCCTGGAACTGGTATTTTTTGGGGACCATAAAGTACCGCCCCACTTCGCTGGTCAGGGTGTTGACCGAATCCACGATCCGCCCGAAGTCCCGATAATAGGCTTCCTGTCGCTCCCGGTCAAAATAGAGGGTATCCGTGGTTAGGGTCATGGACTGATTTTCGAGCCGGACGGATTCGTATGCCTTGGCCAGTCGGAGGTTGCCGTTGTACTCCACGCGGCCGCTGGTCATCAGTACGGAGTCGCCCTGTTCCAGGCGGACATTGCCGATGGCCTCCAGCCGGTTGTCCTTCTGGTAGAGGAAGGCGTAGTCGCACCACAGGTCGGCCCCCTGGTGTTCGAACTGCACCTGCCGGGTATCCCGGCTGAATATGGAGGCACCCGGCCGCAGCGATTCGTCCTTGGTAAAGTTCCCCCCGTAGACGATGTTGATCTTCCGGTTTTGGGTACTGTCGGCCTGGGCCCGGGCTATAGGGATGGACAACAGGCAGACCAATATGAGAACAAGAATTCGCATCGGGGTTAATTTGTCCAAAAATAGCACAATTTGGAGCGCCTCAGCGGCGGATGGTCTGGACGCGGTCCGGGCCCACGGAGACGATTTTAATCGGAGTTTGCAGGGCATCCTCCAAAAAAGCGATGTAATCGTTCAGGGCTGCGGGCAGCTCAGAGGCCGATCCCATGGCGGTCAGGTCTTCTTTCCAGCCGGGCATTTCCGTGTAGACGGGCGTCAGGTGTTCGGCCTCGAGCGTATAGGGGAGGTGGTCGATGGTTTCCCCTTTGTATTTGTAAGCCGTACATACCTTGATGGTTTCAAACCCGCTCAGTACATCGGCCTTCATCATCATCAACTGGGTAACCCCGTTGATCCGTACGGCGTACTTCAGGGCCACCAGGTCCAGCCAGCCGCAACGACGGGCCCTGCCCGTGGTGGCACCGAATTCATTGCCCACCCGGCCCATGGTTTCCCCGTCCTGGTCAAAGAGTTCCGTGGGGAAGGGGCCGCTGCCCACCCGGGTCGTATAGGCTTTGAAAATCCCGAATACATCCCCGATGGTCCCGGGCGCAATACCCAGCCCGGAACAGGCCCCGGCAGCCGTGGTATTGGAGGAGGTGACATACGGATAGGTGCCGAAATCGATATCCAGCAGGGAGCCCTGGGCCCCTTCGGCCAGGATGCGTTTTCCGGCATCCAGCGCCTGGAAGAGGTACTCCTCGCTGTCGATAAAGGTCAGTTTTCTGAGCGATTCCACCGCCTGGAGGAAATCGGCTTCGAGTTCCTGCAGGTTGTACTGGATGTCCACGTCGTAAAAATGGATCATCGCCTCGTGCTTGTCGGCCAGCGCCCGGTATTTGTCACGCCAGTCGGGCAGCTCCAGGTCGCCCACCCGCAAGCCGTTCCGGCCGGTCTTATCCATGTAGGCCGGCCCGATCCCCTTTAGGGTGCTGCCAATTTTCGCCTTGCCCTTGGCCGCTTCGGAAGCGGCGTCCAGCAACCGGTGCGTCGGCAGGATCAGGTGGGCCTTGCGGGAAATCAGCAGGCTTTTAACCGGGTCTACCGGGAAATCGGCCAGTTTTTCCAGCTCCCCCCGGAAAATGACCGGGTCAATCACCACCCCGTTGCCCACCACGTTGACGGCTTTGGGGTGGAAAATCCCCGAAGGGATGGTGTGGAGCACGTGCTTGATACCGTCGAATTCCAGCGTGTGCCCGGCATTGGGCCCGCCCTGGAAGCGCGCGATAATATCGTAATCGGCGGTTAGTACATCGACGATGTTTCCTGTTCCCTCGTCCCCGCACTGGAGGCCGAGCAGCAGATCTACAGGCATGGGTCGGTTATGAATCTTTGGCGGTTTCCTCGCTTGGGTTACGGGTTCCGTAGAAGTAGAGCGAGTGATTGTTGATTTTTATGTCAAAGACCTCTTCGATGGTCTTCTTGATGGATTGGATGCGCGGGTCGCAAAACTCCACGACTTCCCCCGTATCGGTCAGGATGACGTGGTCGTGCTGCCGGTCGAAATAGGATTTCTCGTACTGGGCCTGGTTTTTGCCGAACTGGTGCTTCCTCACGAGTTTGCACTCCAGGAGCAGCTCGATTGTATTGTAGAGCGTGGCACGGCTCACCCGGTAGTTCTTGTTTTTCATCTTGATATAGAGCGATTCGATATCAAAATGGTCGTCGCTGTCATAGATTTCCTGGAGGATGGCGTACCGCTCGGGGGTCTTGCGGTGTCCGTTCTCTTCCAGGAAGGTAGTGAAGACATTTTTGACGATTTCCTGATTCTTGTCGGCCATGGGCAGTGGTGCTACATCCGCCTACAAAAATACGCTTAAAATTAGGAATAGCCGCAAGAAGCGGCCGATTTTAGGACCGGGGTGGCTCAGGTGCGCACCACCTTGTCGATCCCGTTGATTTCCTTGAGGTTGGACACGAGTTTCTTCAGGATGGCCTTGTTCTTGACCACCACGGTGATTTTCCCTTCAAAAGTCCCGCCATCCGTACTGAAATTGATGTTGCGCATGTTCACGTGCATCTCGTCGGAGATCAGGTCGGTGATGTCGTTGATCAGCCCCATATTGTCGATACCGCTCATGCGGATCTGGGCCGTGAATTCCTGCTGGGTGGAGTCCACCCATTTGGCCGAGATGATCCGGTACGCGTAGTTGGACTGCAGCGAGATCGCATTCGGGCAATTCTTTTTGTGGACCTTGATCCCTTCGTTGACGCTGACAAAACCGAAGACGTCGTCCCCCGGGATCGGGTTGCAGCATTTGGACAGCGTGTATTCCAGCTTTTCCTCCTCCTTGCCGAAAACCAGCATATCGTATTTGGAGGTAATCTCTTCCCGGTCGATATCCTTGGGCGGCTCCTTCCGGCGGATCTTGTTTTTGAAAAAGCTGATGAAGGCGTTGTTGTAGGAGGCGGCAAAATCCCGGATTTGCTGGTTGTCTATAGCCCCGTTCCCGATCCGGTAAAACAGGTCCAGGCTGGTCTGCAACTTAAAGTAAGCGACCATCTTGTTGATCACATCCTCGTTCAGCGTGACTTTTTGGGATTTCAATTTCCTGCGGAGCGTTTCCTTGCCCTCTACCGCGAGCTCCTTTTTCTCTTCGCGCAGGGAGGAACGAATCTTGGAGCGGGCCCGTCCGGTAGTGGCGTAATCCAGCCAGTTCTGGTTGGGTTTGGCGCTTTCCGAGGTGATGATCTCCACCTGGTCCCCGCTTTTGAGGATCGTATTGAGCGGGACCAGCTTGCCGTTGACCTTGGCCCCCCGCGTTTTCAACCCCACCTCTGTATGGATATGGAAGGCAAAATCCAGGGGCGTGGCCCCTTTCGGCAGGGATTTCAGATCCCCGGTAGGGGTAAAGACGAAAATTTCCTTGGAATACAGGTTGAGCTTGAACTCCTCCACAAAATCCACCGCATTCCCATTGGAGCTTTCCAGGGCTTCCTGCAGCCGGTTCAGCCAGATTTCAATACCCTGTTCCTTCTGGTCGCCGTGCTTGTATTTAAAATGCGCCGCATATCCCTTTTCGGCAATTTCGTGCATCCGCTCCGAGCGGATCTGCACTTCTACCCAACGTCCCTTGGGGCCCATCACTGTAATGTGCAGCGCCTCGTACCCGGTACTTTTCGGGGAGGAAATCCAGTCGCGGAGCCGGACCGGGTTGGGCGTAAAGTGGTCCGTGACAATCGAATAGATCTTCCAGGCGAGGAACTTTTCGTTTTTCCGGTCGGATTGGTAGATGATCCGGATGGCGAACTTGTCGTAGATCTGGTCGAAGCCCACATTCTGGGCCTGCATTTTCCGACGGATGGAATAGATGGACTTCATCCGGCCCTTGATATGGTAATTCAACCCTTCCCGGTCCAGGGAATCCTGGATGACGGTGGTAAAGTCCTCGATGTATTTGCCCTGTTCCTCCTTGGTGTCCTCGATCTTGCTGAGGATGTCGTTGTAGACTTCGGGCTCGGTGTATTTCAGGCTGAGGTCTTCGAGTTCCGTCTTGATGTTGTACAGCCCGATCCGGTGGGCCAGGGGGGCGTAGATATAGAGGGTTTCAGAGGCGATCTTGACCTGCTTGTGCTCCGGCATGGCATCCATCGTCAGCAGGTTGTGGTACCGGTCTGCTATCTTGATGATGATTACGCGTACGTCGTCGTGCAGTGTAAGCAGCATTTTGCGGAAGTTCTCCGCCTGCTGGGAGATATTCGTGTCCTTTTTCAGGTGAGCGATCTTGGTGAGCCCGTCTACGATCCGCGCCACGGTCTCCCCGAACATCCGCTCGATGTCGTTCAGCGTGTACGGGGTATCCTCCACCACATCGTGCAGCAGGGCCGAGGCGATGCTTACGGCATCCAGCCCGATTTCCGAGGCGACGATCTTGGCAACCGCGATCGGGTGGAACACATAGGCTTCCCCGGATTTGCGCCGCTGGTCCTTGTGGGCATCGACGGCCACATCAAAAGCCTGCCGGATCAGGCGCTTGTCCTCGTCGGACAGCGTCTGATAACTGATGCGCAGCAGTTCCTTGTACTGCTTGGCAATCTCCTTGTTCTCTTTTTGTATCACGGTCTGGGAAGCCATATACTAAAAGTAGTGCAAATTCAATAGGATCACAACAAAAATTGTGCCTGACGTCCGGTATTAGGGGCCTTAGGGCGAAAAGATGCCAGCTTGCCAGCCTGTTGAACCCGATCGGCTCCGGTCATTCCATGCAGGGCAGCCTTAGCGGTTACAAATCCACTTCGATACGCGGGTTGAGCGTTTTGAGGGTGCTGATAAAATCGGCCTCGTCCCTTGGGGAGATCAGCGTCATTCCGCTTTCCCCGTATCGAACAGCCAGCCGCTTTAGTGACCCGGCCGGGGAGGCTATCGGGTTGTAGGAGCGTTCAATACGGTGTATATCAACTACGGGTATGTGGATATTTACCAGGAAAATGACGTGGATATGCAGGGAATCACCGGTAATCGCGTACCGTGTGCCTGCCAGGACCACGACGATAAAAATTGCGGCGAAGAGGTTGATGGCAACCCCCAAATAAGTGCCGTCCCGAATCATCAGATACGTTGTGGGTACAAATACCGCCCCAAGTATAAGTACGAGTACGGGGCTGATGCGGGAGGCGAATTTTTTCTCCATGATAGTATTAATCGGTCCCAAAATCCAGGTGGTCGTCAAAAAACGGGAGCATATCATTCGGGATCCGGCCGTCTTTGGTATAAATCCCGCTGACGTGGGTGCCGATGTATTCTTCGGCCGAATGGTCAATATTGGCATTTTCCAGCCGTTGGCTGAACATGTCGCACTGCTGGGTAAACCGTTCTCCCGCATTCCGCCCCCAGTCCAGGGCGATAGCGCGGAGTTGCTGCAGGTTTTCCAGGTTGTCCTCGATCATATGGACCGGCATGTTTTCCTGCCATTTGGCCAGAATTTCCGGCCGGGTAACCAGGGAATCCCCCTCGTAGACAAAGGGGACATCGCAGTAGAAGGGCGGGTTGTCCGGATTGGGTGACCAGGAGCGCCCGAAGGCCACCATAACCTTCGGGAAGTAGGAATTTTTCAGCTCCTCCGCCGTCCGGATTTGGGCAAGTTCCCTGAAGGTGCTGCTGTTGGGGCCGTATTCGCGCACAATGGCGAGTGCCCCCGGGCTCAGGGCGTATACGCTGCTGAAAATTTCCGGGTGGTGCATGGCGAGTTTCAGCGCCCCGTATCCTCCCATACTGTGGCCGGTTATCCCCCGGCTATCCTTGTCCGGTAGCGTCCGGTAGTTGGAATCCATGTAGTTCACCAAATCAAAAGCGGTAAAATCCTCCCAGTTTCCGAACAACCCGGAGTTACTGTAAAAACTACCGTCGTAGGAGGTTTTCTGGTCGCTGATCACCAGGATAAACGGCCTGATCTTTTTTCTGGCGATGGCATGATCGAGCACTTCCACTACCTGCGGATAGAGCGTGTGGTCGCCCATGAAACCATGAAGGAAATAGATAACCGGGTAACGTTTGCCGCTCGTTTCGTAGCTAGGCGGAAGATACACGGAAACGGCGCGGGTGGTTGCCTCGCCCATGGGGTTTTCCAGGCGGGTGGAATAGAGGGAATCCACAACAACGGTTCCCTTGTCCGGCTGGGCGCTCAGGGGCACACAGGCAGCGATAAGGAACAGGGTCAGGAGGGTCATTTTTATCTTCATAGGTATCGAATGGCGTAGTTTGTCCTGAAAAGTACGGAATATCGCGAAAAATCCAGGCCGTTTCACCATTACCCGCGGAAAGCTTTATTTTAGGGGCCAATTTAAACCGGCCATGTTAGCACTCCTGGGCGTCCTTACGATCGTCATCCTCCTTTACCTGATCATGAGCAAAAAAACCTCCGCGGTTGTCGCCCTGATCCTTGTTCCCCTGGCCACGGGGCTTGCGGGAGGGTTTGGCACGGAACTTTTCGGTTTTATGACTAATGGTATCCGTTCGATCGCCCCCACGGGCGTCATGTTCATCTTCGCCATTTTATTTTTCGGAATCCTCACGGATGCCGGCACCTTCCGGCCCATCATTGAACGGCTGATCCGCGCTGCCGGAAACAACCCGGCCCGGATTACGGTGGCGACTGCCCTGTTGGCCATGTTGGTCCACCTGGACGGGTCCGGGGCGGTGACCTTCCTGGTGACCGTCCCCGCATTCCTGCCGCTATACGACACGATGAAACTCCCCCGGACCACCCTGGCGACAATCGTAGCCCTGGCGGCGGGAACCATGAATATCCTTCCCTGGGGCGGCCCGACCATCCGGGCGGCTTCCGCCCTGGAGGTACCTGTAACCGAACTGTTTAACCCGATGCTGGTACCGGTGCTCGCCGGCCTGTTGTTTGTTTTGGTGCTGGCCTATCGCTTTGGGCGCCGGGCGGGCGCAACCACCGGGGAGGCAGCCGAATTCCCGGACACAAGCACCCTGGAGTTACCCGAGCCGGAACCCGGCCTGGAGCGCCCGCGGATGTTTTGGATCAATATCCTGATGATCCTTGCAGCTGTTGGCTTCCTGATTTCCGGTTTTGCCCCGCCACATGTGGTTTTTATCATCGCTTTTGCCCTGGCAGTCACCCTGAATTACCCGAAGCTGGAGATGCAGGCCAAACGTGTCAATGCACACGCGGAAGCCGCCCTGCTCATGGCGGGCATACTCTTTGCCGCCGGCTGTTTTACCGGGATCCTCCAGGGTTCCGGAATGATCGATGCAATGGCCCAGGGATCGGTGGCAATCCTGCCGACATGGGTCGGGAACCACCTGGCTGTAATTACAGGGGTCCTGTCCATGCCGGCCAGCCTGCTGTTCGACCCGGACTCCTTTTACTTTGGCATCCTGCCCCTGTTGGGGTCGACCGCGGAATACTTTGGCGGGGATGCGCTGGAAGTTGGCCGGGCTGCCATTACCGGGCAAATGACCACCGGTTTTCCCGTAAGCCCGTTGACCGGGGCGACCTATTTACTGGTTGGCCTTACGGGCGTGGACCTGGGTGATCACCAGCGCAAAACAATACCGTACGCCTTCCTGACCTCCCTGATTATCCTGATTGTATCACTCCTTATCGGCGCAATATCCCTGTAATATGGCTGACAAACTACGAATCGGCAGCGGTGCAGGCTATGCGGGAGACCGGCTCGGACCTGCCCTGGAGCTTATGCGGCACGGCAACCTGGATTACATAGGCTTCGAATGCCTTGCCGAGCGTACCATTGCCCTGGCGCAGCGGGAAAAGGACCGGAACCCAACGGCAGGCTATAACCCGATGCTTGCCTACCGGATGGAGCATGTGCTGCCCCTGGCCCACCAAAATCGCATCGGGGTGGTAAGCAATATGGGGGCTGCCAACCCGGCCGGGGCCCTGGACGTGGCGGCATCAATCGCCCGACAACATAGGCTCCGGGGCATGCGGCTGGCTGCCGTAACCGGGGACGATGTCCTGGATCAGATCCGCAGGCAGCCCGAACTGGAAATCCTGGAGACCGGCGAGCCGTTGGGAAGCCTGTCGGACCGGATCGTATCGGCCAACGCTTACCTGGGCATTGGCCCGATCCTGGAAGCCCTTCGGAACGGGGCGCAGGTCATACTTACCGGGCGCGTGGCCGACCCGGCCCTTTTCCTGGCACCCATGGTGCACGCATTCGGCTGGGATACCCGGGATTACGGTTTGCTGGGCCGGGGGACCCTGGTCGGGCACCTGCTGGAATGTGCCGGTCAGATAAGCGGCGGGTATTTTGCCGATCCCGGTAAAAAGGACGTCCCGAACCTCTGGGACCTGGGCTTCCCATTTGCCGAGGTAACCCCTGATGGCAATGGCTTTATCGGAAAGCTCGACGGCAGCGGCGGTCGGGTGAGTACGGCAACGGTCACAGAACAGATGCTCTATGAAATCCACGACCCCTCCGCCTACCTTACCCCGGACTGTATCGCCGATTTTTCCAGGGTCCGCCTCAAAGCGACAGGGAAGGACCGGGTTGCTTTTTCCGATGCCGGAGGGATGCCTCCCACGGATACCTACAAGGTCAGTGTAGGCTACCGCAACGGATACCTCGGCGAGGGGCAGATGAGTTACGGCGGAGCCAATTGCCTTGAGCGGGCCCGGCAGGCCGGGGACCTGGTAAGGCGCTGGCTCAGGCCCTATTCGGGGGAGATAGAAGATTTGCGGGTCGATCTGATCGGGTTGGATTCCCTGGGCCCTGCGGGCGATTCGGCACAGGGGGCTGCACCCCGGGAAATCCGGCTGCGGGTGGCGGGAAGGACCCCGGACCGGCAGTTAGCCCAATTGATTGCCAATGAGGTTGAGGCATTGTATACCAACGGACCGGCTGCCGGAGGGGGCGCGAGTAAACGGGTGGAAGAACTCGTGTCGGTGGCATCGGTGCTCCTTCCGAAATCAGCAGTCCGCACCCAGGCAACCTATCGCGAAATCTGAAATGATGAAACTACATGAACTGGCACATTCACGGACAGGCGATAAAGGAAATATTTCCAATATTTCCGTGGTAGCCTATCGCCTGGAAAATTATGACCTGCTCCGGGAGCGACTGACAGCCGACCGGGTGGCTGCCCATTTCGCCTCCCGGGGCGTCACCCGCGTGCTGCGCTATGAATTGCCCCAGCTCGGCGCCCTGAATTTTGTGCTCTATGATGCCCTCAGCGGGGGCGTCACTTCCGCAACTACCCTGGATAAGCATGGCAAAACGCTGAGTTCCTATCTGCTGCAGATGGAAATATAGGAGCCGGCAACATGAGAAACCGGGATTTCATTCCTCAAGAAATCGTACCCTGCTCGCCATGTGGGCGGACGGGGATCCAGAGATCCTCCTCGGATTCCGGGTGGTTGCCTTTATAGGCCGCCCCCATCACAGCCAGGTGGGGCCGGTTGTCCAGCTGGTAGGTGGACGAAATCAGCCATTCCTCCAGGATCCTTCGGTAGAATGGGGCCACGTCCGCGGGGGTTCCCCTATATCTGAATACGGCGTACAATCCTTCCGGCAAGACCAGCTTGTCGAATTTCCCGGGCATGTCCTCCCAGGATTGTACAGGGACCGCTGCCCATTTTATAAACCTCCTGTTCGGGTCGAAAGCCCGGAAATATGCCAGGTCGGGATAGATGTCAACGGCGTAAAGTTCGGCGGACATCCGGTTGGGTACCTGCCCCAATTGGGGCATAAAGGATTGCCAGAGTTCCCGCGTCCGGTTTTCGACCAGGGACATTTTACGATTGAGACCTGCCAGGCGGGTTTCCGGCAGTTTTTCTATCCTCGGGAATATAGCTTCGCTATGGTTCTTTTTTCTGATTGTCAATCGGTTTTTCGTTTTGGCATCCCCGGAAATTCACCCAATGGGATGTGCCAGTTGTTGCCGCCAGCGTCCTGGTGACCCTGCATCAACTCCGGGACCACCCTGTCGATGATACCCAGACCTGTTTGCGCCATGTTTGGGAATGTGTCGATGCCATCCCTGGGAAAATTTTGCCGGGTGCGGTGGATATTGAAACGATCTGAAAATTTGCGGCCAAAGAGGGCTTCGATTTGCTTTTTTCCGGACAGGAAGCCCAGCAACCCCCCCCAGGTAGCTGTCGGGTTGTCGGAGTCCCACCCACAAAGCGTTCCGATTTTAATAGTTTCTTTAAAATCTCCCTTTCCATAAAACAGACTGACCAGGCTTGCCGCAAAGTTGATTCCGGCCGCAAAGCATCCGTTGCAGTACAGGTTTTGGGAGGTGATATGGTAGCCATCCAGTTCGTCAACCTGATACCGCTGGTAAATGGAATCCCGGGTCTGTTCCCAGGGAATGCCCGAGTCAAATTTGGACTTCACAAAATCATACATTTTCCCGGCATAGCCGGAATCCGTCAAATGACTCCTGGCGGCTTCCGCCATCCCGAAGACCACCTCCCCCTTCGGCCTACTCGTATCCGCCAGGGGTGCAAGTGCATGCATCACCACATAGAATTCAGCGATGTGTGCGGCCTGGGATCTGGCCGTGGTCCGGATAGGTAAATGCGCCAGTCGCAGTGCCACATCCGGGCGTCCCGGGGCAAACAACCCGAAAATTTCGGTTGTTAACTGCGCATCGATCATTTCCCAGTGCTCGTTGAGATTCGGGGCGCTTGTTTGCGGCGGCAATACGCCTTCCTGCATGAGGTCCAGCGCCTTTTGGTTGGAAACCCACAGGTAATTCTCTTCCCCGGTGCGAATATGACGGAGCCAGCCTTTGCGGATTTGTTCCGGGGTGAGCAACGGGGTTGGGCTCTCCGCCAACAGGTACTGGTACATATACTCGATGTCCGTGTCGTCGTCCGCCCCCCAAATACTGTCCGGACCCCGGAATACAAAGTCGATGGTTGGGGAAAGGTCACTCGGGCTGTCGGGGTTAAATATACTGGGATGGTCCGGTTGGCCCCAATCCGCCCGCGTATAAAAATCCCCGGTTCGGATCTCCCCGATGTTCCCGATTTTGTCCATTTCGGTGACCAACCCCGTCCAATTGGCGATGCAGGCCCCGAGCCAGAAGCCCTCGAGGCGGTCGGCATAGGCAGCCCGGTTGATGACCAGCGTATCCGTTGCGGAAGATGCAGCCCACTGCTGGGCGTTTCCGGCCAGGCCGATTGCCAGGACCAGAAGCAGGACGCATAAATGCTTTAATGATAACATATTACGAAGTGGTTTCACCCAGTTAAGCATTATTGTTGTTGAGTACCTGCAGCACGCGTTCCGGGGTGAACGGTAAGTGCCGCAGGGATTTCCCGGTGAGCTTCAAAAATGCATTCGCAATGGCGCCCGCCACCAGGGGTGTGCCGGTTTCACCTACGCCTTCCGGATGCGCATGTGACGGGATGATGACCGTATCGATGTGCTCCGGGGCATCCTCCATGCGCAATAGCTGGTAATCGTTGAAATTCGACTGTTCCACGCGGCCGTCCCGGATGGAAATTCGCTCGTGGAGCACACTGCTCATGCCCATCAGGATCCCGCCCTCCATCTGGGCCACAATGTTGTCCGGATGGATGGCAATACCGGGATCCACGGCGCACCAGAACCGATGGACGGTAATCTTCCCGGAATCCCGGTTAAGGGAGATCTCACATATACCCGTCCCGAGAGAACCGTGCTCTACAAATGCCACTCCCTTTGCCCGTCCCTCTGGTGAAGGGGCTTCCCAATCCGCCATTTCGGCTGCTTTTTCAAGTGTGGCCAGCGCACGCGGGGATTCGGCCATCAATTCCCGCCTCAGTTCCAGCGGGTCCCGCCCCAGTTCGCGAGCCATCAAATCCAGGGTGCTTTCGATGGCGAACTTGTTCGGCCCATGGCCTACGGACCGCCAGTGTTTGATACGCACCCCATGCCGTGTTTCCCGCCATTCGGCAAATTGGTTCGGGATGTTGTAGTGGTCGTTGTGAATCCCGCTGGCAACCAGGTTACCGCCGTCGCCGACCACGCAATGGGACAACCCCGTGATGCTCCCGCGGGGATCTGCACAGATTCGAAGGCGCTGCAAGCTCATCGGGCGGAAGGCACCGTACCGCACGTCGTCTTCCCGCGTCCAGATAAGCTTGACGGGGGACGGCGCGACTTCCTTCGCCAGCAGGGCGCATTCTGTGATAAAATCGTTCATACTGCGACGACCAAAACCCCCGCCGAGGTACTGACGGTTGATCCGGACTTTTTCACGCGCGATCCCCAGCAATTCCGGGAGGCCCAGTTTGGCGTCCGGTCCTTGCTGGCTGCCGACCCAGGCTTCAGCCTCCTGGCCATCAGCCCCCACACGGACCACCGCATTGAGTGGCTCCAGCTGCGCATGATAGATAAAGTCGTTCCTGAAATCGGCCTGTAGCTGACGGTTGGCCGATTCCCATGCCTGGCTGACGTCCCCCGTTTCCACGATAACCTCACCGGTTTCCGGGGCTAAGACGATTTGCTCGTAATCCCCGAAGGCAGCTGAGGAATCAAAACCGCTTGCCTGGGCATCCCCCCAATCGATCTGCAGGCGTTTTTTGGCTTCCAGGGCAGTCTCCAGGGTAGTGGCAACCAGGCCAATGGCATAGTCCAGATGTACAATTTTAATGACCCCGTCAATGGTAGCTATGTCCGTTTCGTTTTTCAGGTTTGGGGCCGCACCATGCAGGTTTCCACGTTCCAGTACCCCATAGACCATGTCAGGCAGGCGGACATCGATTGCGAATACGGCGCTGCCGTCCACTTTTTCAGGGATTTCCTTCCGCTGCAGGTCCCGGCCGATTAACCGGTAGGTATCAGGTGATTTGAGTTCCAGGTTTGCCGGGATTGATTCCGGTATTTCCAGTTTGTCAACCACCTCGCCATAGGGCATCTGACGGCCCGATGCCGGGTGCATAACGTAGCCGGGTTCCGTGGTAAGCTCCTCCAAAGGCACCTCCCAATGCCCGGCTGCTGTGTACATCAGTATATACCTGGCTTCTGCGCCAGCCCGCCGCATCACGTCAAAATAGCTGTTGGTGGTGCGGCTGCCTACGGTAAACATGAGTTTGGTGTCCGGGGCCCAGCCCGGTGACCCGTAAATTTCGGTTTCCTGGGGGGAGAATGCGACCCGCACGCGGCTCCAGTCGGCATCCATTTCTTCGGCAAATATCAGGGGAAGCGACGTCATGGAACCCTGGCCCATTTCGGCCGCCGGGTTCAGGATTGTCAAATCACCCTCGGGAGAGAGCCGGACCCAGGCGGTCAGCGGGTTTTCTTCCAGGGTCCTCTAAATGGTCTTCCAGATCGGAAGAGCACACGTCTGAA
>CAXQQM010000058.1:0-6913 GCA_964226055.1 Robiginitalea sp.
TTCCTGCTCGCCGCCCTGGACCTGGCCAACCAGTGCGACCTGGACTACAAAACCAGCAAGAACCACCGCCTGTTGGTGGAACTCTGCCTGATGAAACTGGCCTCCCTGACCCAACATCAAAAAAAAAAGCCCCGTAGCGGGGAAGACGCCTGGTTGATCCCGGCTGCGGCTTTTCACAACCTGGAGAGTCCCACGGAATCGTCCGGGGAAACCCAGAAACCGGCAGCAAATACCCCGGAAGACTTCCCGGAATCGAAAGACACCCCGGAATCGAAAGACATCCCGGAATCGAAAGACATCCCGGAATCAAAAGACATCCCGGAACCGGAAGTAGCCGATCAGCCCCAAACCGTTGAAAACCAAAAGAACACGGGCGCGCCCGCGGAAAAGCCAGAGTCCCCGGCGCCGGCCCCGGCTGTAGGCATAAAAAAGACCGGGAAGAAAGTTTCCGGGTTGTCGCTTTCGAGCATCCGGGCCAAAAAAGCGCACAAGGCATCGCGACACCATGCGGCCCCCAATCCGGAAGACCTGCCCAGGGACCCCTTTGAGGAAGGTGACTTGCAGGCCCTCTGGAAGGAGTTTGCCGAACAGACGGAAAAACGGGGGCGCAAAATACTGGCCGCCAGCCTGGGAACCGATTTACCCAAATTAATCGGCGATCATGTGATTTGGATCGAATTGCCGAACAGCACCATGAAAAAAGAAGTCGAACGGGATCAGTTTGAGCTGATGGACTTTTTGCGGACCCGGCTGAACAACCACCACATCCAATTGAAAATTACCGTAAACGAAGAAACGGCAAAACAATTCGCCTTCACCCCGGAGGAGAAATATCAGAAACTGCGGGAAAAAAACCCCGCAATCGACCTGCTGCGAAAGACTTTTGACCTGGAATTATAAGCGACTACAGAAATTGTAATTCACAGGGATGCCTAGGAAATTCGCCGGCCCCTTGAGCGCCAACTGTACAAAAAGAAGATAAGGGCCGTAATCCCCAACCCCAGGGACTCCCGTCCCAATTCGATATTCAGGTTGGCCATTTTTCGTTCGCCAAAACGCACCCCTTCATACGTGTCCGGCCAGGAGAGGAAGGCGCCTGCCAGAAAGGCGATCCCCATAATCAGCCCGAGCCAGGAAGGCAGCCTCCCCAATGCAAAAAGCAGGGACCCCAGGGCGGCTGCACCGTAGACAGCGATCCAGGTACCCGAATCCGGGTCATTGAGTTGCACATAGGCCGCCCAGGCGAATAGGAGGGCCATTACAATAGCGAAAATTTTCAAAGCTTGTTGCATGGTTGGGTGGTTTACAGGCCCTTAACCAGCCGGTATAATTCCCCGAATACCCCGGTGGGGGGCATCGGGCTATCCGGCAACGGGCCCGGGTTGTTACTGATAAAAATAGGATAATCTGCGGGATCTTCGGGTATCCGCCCATGGGAACCGCGGACCAGTTCGGCTTTCAGGGGAATCACGTCCAGTACCGAACGGAACCCCAACTTCTTCCCGGCCAGCTTCCAGAGGATTTTCAGTTTTATCAATGGATCCGCAGGGTCGGTCATCAGCTCTACCGGGTCATAACCGGGCTTTTTGTGGATGTCGACCATCCGGGCGTAATCCGGGGCCCGGGCATCGTCCAGCCAGAAGTAATAGGTAAACCAGGCATCGGGCCCTGCCACGGCAACCAGGTCGCCGGCGCGATCGTGGTCCAGTCCGGCTTCACGTCTGGAATCACCTTCCAGGACCCGTTCCACCCCGGGGGTGGACGCGATGAGGTCGCGCACTTCCCGGATGCGCTCCTTATTTTTCACATACACGTGGGCCACCTGGTGGTCTGCCACGGCAAACGCCTCGCTGGCCCCCGCATCCAGCAACTCCAGGCCCCGTTCTTCCCGAATGGCTATCAGCCCATGGTTGCGGAGAACGCGGTTCAGGTGGACGGGTTGGCTAACCGGGGTAATCCCGTATTCAGAAAGTATCACCATTTGAACATCTTGTTGGCCGTAGTGGTCCAGTAGCCGGCCCACCTCCTGGTCGAGCGCTCGCAGGTCCGGCCCAACCTGCTCCGGGTCCGGCCCCAGGCGTTGCAGGTTGTAGTCCAGGTGCGGCAGGTAAATCAGCGTAAGGGTCGGGTTGTAGGTTTTATCCGTGTGGATGCAGGCATCTGTGATCCATCGTGTTGAATCGATCCCCGCCATAGGCCCCCAGAATTTAAAAAGCGGGAACTGCCCGAATCGCTCCTGCAGGTCATCGCGGAGGCTGGGCGGATGGCTGTAAATGTCCGGGATTTTCCGTCCGTCGGCCAGGTAATTGGGCCGGGGGGTGACGCTGTAATCCACACTCGAATACATATTGTACCACCAAAACATATTGGCGCAGGTAAAGCCCGGTTCTTCGGCTTTTAGGCGGTCCCAGATCTTCGGGGACTGCACCAGCCGATTCGATTGGCGCCAGAATTTGACCTCGAGTTCTTCTTTAAAAAACCATCCGTTTCCGACAATCCCGTGTTCTGCAGGCATTTTCCCTGTGAGGTAGGTAGACTGGGCCGAACAGGTCACAGCGGGAAGTACCGGGGCGATATCCCGGGTCTGGCCGGATGCCATAAAATCCCGAATCCGCGGGGTGTCCGGGCCAATCAGGCGGCGCGTGAGGCCGACGGCATTGATAACGACTGTTTTCTTCATGCTTTCAAGGCTTTTCGCAGCCAATTGAGTTCCCGGGAGATGGATGCCGCCAGGGTTGATTTCAAGCCGGCGGGCAATACATCCCAGGTATAGGTTTCCACTTCCAGGTGCCGGCAGGCATCCGGGTGTTCCATCAGGTACTCCAGAACTTCCAGGATTTCCCGCTGGGTGGACCCCAGGGCACCGTATCCCGCTGCAAATATCGGGACGTGGAAATGGGCGCGCAACTCTTCAAAATCCGGCGGGTCATTCAATAATTCCGGCAGGTCCGGCCAGGTTTCCACGCCTTCAGGGCCCCTGCGGGTGACCTGGTGCAGGTAGATCGGTTCGTTGAATTCCGACAGGGTCTTCAGCACGCCATCCCTGTCGGCCCCGTCAGGGCGGATCCTGAGGGCGGCACTGACCTGTATTTTCCCCACGCGGATTCCTGCCTTTCCCAATTGGCCGAAAACATGGACGGGCCCTTCGAATGCCAGGGCAAAATGGCAGATGTCGTAACAGATGGTAATATGCCGGAGTAAGGCTTCCCGGGCAGTGACGATGTCCAGGCCCATTTCAGCCTTCAGATAGGCGATCCCTTCGGGAATCAGATAGTCCCTGTAGAAATCCAGGACCTCCCGGCTGTTCTCCAGCAGGCCGTCCGGTTCCGGTTCAATGTCCAGGTGCAGGTAGACACCCTTGTCCCGCTCGCGGGCGTAGAGCGCTGCCGCAACCCGGGCCATGTTCCGGGCGCCTGTTTTCAAGGCATCCGCTTTCTCCGACGGGGTGCGAAACCAGTGTCGGTAACTGACCGGAGATGTGGAAATTCCGGCTTCCACCCCCTTCCCCATCAGGAATTCCAATTGCCGGAACAACCTGAGGGTATAATCCAGCCGCTCTCGGGTGGTCCAGTCCGGCTCGTGGACCCGGTCCTTGACTGGCACGCCGTGGAAAGTGCCAAAAGGGAACCCGTTCATGGTAAAGACGTAGATATCCCGGGCGTCCAACCAGGCCTTGAAGTCGGCCAGGCGATTGCCTTCATCCAGCTCCCGGCTGGCCTGGTCGGAAAGTCTCAGTCCCAGGCCAAAGGGTTGCCCCGGGCAAACGGCATCGCGGATCGTTTCCAGGTTGCTTTCCAGCGCCCCGAAGGTCTCCTGCCAGTCCCCTCCCGGGTGGATGTTTGTACAATAGGTGGTATGGAAGGTATCCCGCAAGAGCATCAGGAAGCCTTGTTTGCCGTTTTTCCGGGTTGCATTTCGCCTATGGCTGCGGCCATGGTCTCCCGATGGATTTTATGCACGTCCAGTTTCTGTCCGATACCTTCCAGGAGGGTGATGGTCAGCACGCCCCCCAGGTGTTCCCGGAATTCCTCCAGACCCTGCAACAAGTTCTGAACACCGTCGGTTCCCAGGTCCGGGAGGTGCAGGTCGAAGCCCAGGTTTGCGAGCAAATCCAGGATGCGGTCGGCATCCCGGGTTTTGAGCATCCCCATCCGGCGGCTGTAACGCACATCCAGGGCCATCCCCAGGGCAACGGCTTCCCCGTGGCGCAGGCCGTAGCCGGTAAGGTGTTCGAGTTTATGTGCCGACCAGTGACCGAAATCCAGCGGTCGGGAGGAGCCCGCCTCGAATGGGTCGCCCCCTCCTGCGATATGTTCCATGTGCAGCTCTGCACAACGGAAGATCAGTTCCTGCATGGGTGCGGGATCCCGCCGGCGAAGTGCCCGGGCTTCCCGCACCAGGAATTCAAAGAAAGGGGCGTCTTTGATCAGGGCCACCTTTACCGCTTCGGCCGTTCCCGCTATCCAGTCGCGGTCTTCCAGGGTTTCCAGAAAGTCCTGGTCATTGATAATGGCCAATGGGACCGCAAAGGTGCCGAGGAAGTTCTTTTTCCCGTAGAAATTGATTCCGTTCTTCACCCCAACGGCGGCATCGTTCTGGGCCAGTACGGTGGTTGGGATCCGGATGAGCTGGACCCCGCGGTGGGCGATCGCAGCCGCGTACCCCGCCATGTCGATAACCGCCCCGCCCCCGATGGCCACTACCACCGAGTGCCTGCAAATTCCATGGGCCTCGATGGCTTCGAGCACGCGGTTGGTGGGACCCTCGGAATTCTTTGCGGCTTCCCCCCCCGGGACGGCCAATACCTGCGTACATACCATCCTGTCGGGGTACGCCCCGCAATACGAGCGGATAGCCTCTTCTAGCCCCGGATGCGCCTCTTGTACCCCGCTGTCCAGGATAAACAAAGTTTTGACCGACACCCCGGGCCGGTAAGTATGCAGCAGGTCGGCCAGGAGTTGGTTCCCCGGACTGAATACCCTCTGGGTGAAAAGGAGCCGGTGCCTGAAGGGCACATTGAATGATTTTTCTATTTGCTTGTCCATTAAATTCTCCACTTAAGTAACTGCAAACCGGGCCGCCAATAAACGCGCCAACGGCAGCAAAGCCAGGATCGCCGCTGCCGGCCATAGCCCGGCATAACCTGCCGCCCAGGCGGCATCCAGTGCCACGATCCCCAATACGCCCCCTTTGACCGCCGCGCGGATCTCCGCGGGCTGGTTAATCTGGTACGCCCGCCACAATGGCCGGAACACCATCATACAGAGCAGCAGGAGGAACGGAAGGGCAAACCAAAAACGTGTGGTCTGTACCCCGACTAGTAATCCAACGCCAAAAATGGCAATTGCGTACATCGAGGCCGCGGCAACCAGTGCTTTTTTGTTTCCGCCATATACTTCCCCTCTGCTTACCGTGGTCACCGCAAAAATGTAAAGCAGGGGCACCCACAGGTACGTGCCCTGCCCGGCCATGGGCAAAACGCTGATCCCCAACCAGAGGTTCAGGCTCCTGCAAGTACCCATCAGTAATGGGCCCAGAATGCTGAATTTTTTTGCGAAGGCGTCATAAAAAAGGATGGCTACCGCCAGCAAGGCGGCGATATAGCCGCTCTCCAGACGGACCAGGGATGCCGCCAGTACTCCGAGGAAAAGGAGCGAAGCGCCGAAAACCGCCGCCCTGGAACGGGGAATGGCCCCGCTGGGAATCGGGCGCTCCGGGCGCTCCCGGGCGTCGAGTTGCGCATCGAAAACATCGTTGAGGACTACCCCCCCGGCATAAAGCAGGACAGAGGCAGTGACCAGGACCAGGAGGACGACCCAGGGGGCCGGCCCTTCCTGCGAAACAAACAATTGGGAATAGACCCCTGCAATGGCCCCGCCGGCCAGGATGTCCGCGGCTGCCGTTGGCAGGTTGGGGGGCCGCATAAGCTGCAGGTACCCGTAAAAGGCACTTTTGCCCATCTTATCGACTCTGGTCGGAGTCTACCCGGGGTTGCTGGCCGCGGAGGACGCTGTTGTCATTGAAAAGCTTTCGCTGGTCGATGCCCCCGGCACCGGTCCAGTCCGATTCGCTCATAGAACTGTTTTTCCCGAAAGCTGACAGGGCGTTCCCGTAACAACTGCGCTCCACGTCTTCGCGGGCAATTCCACTGCGGAGCATCAGGGAAGCCGTTTTGGGAACAGCCAACGGATCGCTCACCCCCCAGTCTGCGGAGCTGTTGACCAGGATCCGCTCGCTACCGTATTGTTTAATCACCTCCACCATGCGTTCATTGCCCATCTTGGTCTTCGGGTAAATCGTAAATGCAGCCCAGAAACCGCGGTCCAGGACTTCCCTGACGGTCTCCTCGTTGTTGTGGTCGATAATGACATCCGACGGGTCCAGCCCGTGTTCCAGGCAGACCTCCATGCTCCGGATCGTACCCGATTTTTTATCCCGGTGCGGCGTATGCACCTGTACGCTCATCCCCATTTCTTTTGCCAGCTCCAGCTGGGCACGAAAAAACCGGTCTTCGGCAGGTGTCTGGTCATCATAGCCGATCTCCCCTACAGCCACTACATTTTCCTTGGTCAGGTAGAGCGGGAGCAGCTCCATGACAGCTTCTGCCAGCGGCTCGTTGTTCGCTTCCTTGGAGTTGAGGCCGATGGTACAGTAGTGTTTGATCCCGAACTGGCTGGCGCGGAAGGGCTCCCAACCCACCAGGCTGCTGAAATAGTCCTGGAAAGACCCTACCTGGGTCCTCGGTTGTCCGAGCCAGAAGGCCGGTTCGATGAGGGCCACCACCCCGGCGGCAGCCATGGCTTCGTAATCGTCAGTCGTCCGGGACGTCATATGGACGTGCGGGTCTATAAATCGAAGGTTTTCCTGCATAGTCATGCTTTTATATCGCGCCAGTCAAATGGATTGGCTTTAA
>CAXQQM010000059.1:0-13882 GCA_964226055.1 Robiginitalea sp.
GGGTTACACTTACAAAACCTCCCCCAAAACGACCGGGCCCTGGACTTCCTGGCCGTCGCTTTGGAAAAGGCCAACGAAGCCAACGACCGGGAATTGCGCATCGTTGCCCTGAACCGCCTGGGAATGGCCTACCGGAAAATGGAAGCCATCAAATCCGCACTGGATTACCACCAGGAGGCCCTGAGCCTTAGCGAAACCGTCGCTGAACCCGGCAACTTTATACTGATGGAACGCAATACGGCCATTAACGGCATCGGGAATATTTACCGGATGCTGGAGCAGTACGGCCTGGCTATCGAGTATTTCCAGCGCTCCCTCGAGAACGACGAGGCGCTGGGAAACCTGCAGGGGCAGGTGACCAACTACCAGAATATCGCGGAATGCCTGGAGGCCCTCGGCGATCTCACGGGGGCCATGTCCTACTACGAGGACGCCCTCAGGGTCAACGAAAGCCTGGGTTCGGAGCGGAGCGACGTCATCACCAGATACGGTATGGCCCATGTCCTGGCCCATGAGGAGAAAGCCGCGGAAGCCCTGGAGATCCTGGAGGCCATTTTGCCTAACGCGCGGTCCCTGAGGGATCCCGAGCTACTGGCAAATGTCTATGTGCAACTCGGGTGGGTATTGTCCAACCTGAAACGCTACGACGAGGCCCGGGGCTACCTGCTCAACGGGCTCAGGATTTCCGAGGAGTTGAATCTGCCGAGCAATATGGATTCGGCCAACCGCTACCTGTACGATATCGCAGCCGCCCGGGGGGATTTTGAGGCTGCCCTGGACTACTACAAGGCATCCGTCGTTGCGCGCCGGATGATTTCGAACGACCTGAACCGCCGGTACGTCTACGAGATGATTTCCAAATCCGAGGTAGATAAGCGAAAGGACCAGATCGAAATCCTCTCCAAGGAAAACGAGATCGTGAAACTCCGGCTCCGGCGGAACCGGACCACGCTGCTGGTTGGCGCCCTGATGCTCGTGCTGATCACCCTGATCCTCTATATCCTGTACCGGCAGTACCAGTTGAACAGCGAGAAGAAGGTGCTCACCCTGGAACAGGCCATGCTGAGGAGCCAGATGAACCCGCATTTCCTTTTTAATTCGCTGAATTCGATCAAGCTATACATTATCAACAACGAGCAAAAAAATGCGGTGCACTACCTGAACAAGTTTTCCAAACTCGTCCGGAAAATCCTGGAGGCATCCTCCCTGAAGGAAATCCCGCTGGCAGAGGAACTGGAAACGGTTGAACTGTATATGAATATCGAAAACATCCGGTTCAACAATGAGATAGACTTTGCCGTGGAGATGGCACCGGAGATCAACCCGAGCCTGGTGAAGATTCCGTCGCTCATCCTGCAACCTTTCCTCGAAAATGCCATCTGGCACGGACTCTCGTCCAAAGAAGGGGAAAAGCGGATCCGGATCTTCATCCGGCAGGAAGGTTCCGGTTATATTACCCTCGTGATCCGGGACAACGGCATCGGGCGGGCGGAAGCTGAAAAGTTTAAACAGCGGCGGGTGCTGAAAAGAAAGTCTGTCGGGATCGACATTACCCGGGAGCGCCTTGCCAATTTTTCCAGGGATTACCAGTACAATTACACCATCGACATCCGGGACCTCCACGATGAGGAAGGGAAGCCTGCCGGGACCGAGGTGGTCCTGAAAATCCCGACTATCTGAGGTGTTTCTGCGCCACGGAATCCAGCTCCTCGTACCACGCCTCCCCGAATTTCCGAATCAGCGCCTCCCGGACAAATTTGTAAATGGGCACCCGGGTAGCTTCCCCCAGGGAACAGGCCGGGTCGCAGATGTGCCACTGATGGTAATTCACGGCGGTCAGGGCCGTGTATTCCCGGATACGCACCGGGTACAGGTGGCAGGACAGGGGCTTCTTCCACTCGATGGCCCCCTCCCGGTGGGCCGCCTCTATACCGCATAGCGCTGTCTCCCCGGAATACACGACATAGGCGCATTCGTTCCCGTCCACCAGCGGGGTCTCCCAGTCCCCGTCGGATCCGCGGACCCAGGGCCCCTGGGCCTCAATCGCCTTCCGGCCCTCCTCCCGGAGAAACGGCCGGACCCGGGTGTAGATTTTTTCCAGGATCCCGCGCTCTTCGTCCGTAACCGGCGCGCCGGCACTCCCGTCCACGCAACAAGCCCCCTTGCACGCCTGCAGGTCGCACACAAAATGCTTTTCAAAAAGCTCCTCGGATACTACCGTTTTACCCAATTCAAACATCGGCTGGAAATTTGGACAAAGATATTCTTTTCGACCTGAAATCCGGGAGTGGAAAATTCCCGTATAACCACTGTTGGAATCTCCGGATTCCCATTACATTTGCGCCGCAAAAAATCGAGCATTATGAACTTCAATTTCCGTGAAATCGCCACCGCCACCATGATCCTTTTTGCCGTTATCGATATTGTCGGCAGCGTCCCGATCATCATCGACCTGCGGAAGAAAGCCGGGCATATCCAGTCGGGCAAGGCCACGCTGGTGGCCGCCGTTATCATGATTGCATTCCTGTTTGTCGGGGAGGAAATCCTCAAGCTGATCGGCATCGATGTAAATTCATTCGCCGTGGCAGGTTCGTTTGTGCTCTTTTTCCTGGCCATCGAGATGATCCTCGGCATCACCCTGTACCGGGACGAAGCCCCCGAGGCGGCATCCATTGTCCCACTGGCCTTCCCGTTGATCGCCGGGGCGGGCACCATGACCTCCCTGCTGTCCCTGCGCGCCGAATTTGATGTGGTGAATATCATTGTGGCTATTGTCGTGAACTGTATCTTTGTATACGGGGTATTAAAAGCCTCCTCCCGGATTGAGCGGGTCCTCGGCCAGAACGGCCTGAGCGTTATCCGCAAGGTTTTCGGGGTGATCCTGCTGGCCATCTCGGTAAAGCTGTTTGCGACCAACATCAACGGGCTGTTCTAGGGCAACCCGCCGCCTGCCGGGCCTGCCGGCCATTAAAGCCGTTAAGCAATGAATAAAATCGTATTGATTGTCCTGATTGTACTGAGCCTTGCCCTGATCGTCTACAACGTCACCATGGTGGATATGGAACAGCCATTGGAAGGGGATAGCCTGGTGGCGCTGATCGGCATTGCGGCTGCCCTGTGTGCGATTGTACTGTTGCTGATCTACCAGACCTCCCGGCGCATACAGAAAAAACTGGACAAGGAATAATCGCAGCGTGCCCGGGCTGCCTGACGGGAAGTATCAGCTATCCGGCCGGGCCTCCAGCCCCTCCTCCGCGTTGAGCCTGGGCCGGTCCAGGTCCCGAACTTTCAGCAACATGGAATCCGTTGGCGCCAGGATCCGCGCCTTCATGTCCGGAGAAAAAAGCTGCTCGGCAATCCCCGCCTTGATATAGGTTTTCAGTAAGTCTTCGTGCTCGTAGTAGTCGATTCGCAGGTTAAATGCGGACAGGAAATCCACCATACGCTCAAAAAGGATGTCGTCCGTCCGGAACTCCCGGTAAAATCGCATTTCGTCGTAATCCGCGTAGCGGTTCCGGTCCTCTTCCAGGTGGTCGAAGACAAAACGGGAGAAATAGCCGCGGGAATCCAGGGCCGCCAGGGCCTCCTCCTCATTGCTGCCGATGGCCACAAAGACGTCCGGGATGATCCCACCTCCCCCGTAAACCACTTTCCCGCCCGGTGTGGTGAATTTCAGGGAATCGGCCACCCGGATGCTGTCTACCGAGGTGAGCTCCCCGTTGTGGTAGCGCTCGGTAAACCGGTCGTAGTAATCCTGGTTGCCGTTTTGGTAATCGCGCTGGATGGAGCGGCCGGTTGGCGTGTAGTACCGCGACACGGTGAGCCGTACGGCCGAGCCGTCCCCCAGGTCCATTTCCCGTTGTACAAGCCCCTTTCCGAAGGACCGTCGCCCGACGATCGTCCCGACGTCGTTGTCCTGCAGCGCCCCGGCGATAATTTCAGAGGCAGAGGCGGACCGCTCGTTGATCAGGACGTACACCGGCTTGTTTTCGAACCGCCCCCGGGAGGTGGCATAGACGGAATCCGTCTGGCCTTTCTTGTTCCGGGTAAAGAGGATCAGTTTGCCCTCGGGCAGGAAGGCATCGGCAATGCGTTCGGCCACATTCAGGTAACCCCCCGGGTTGTCCCGGAGATCCAGGGTGAGTTTCTTGGCGCCGAGCTGCTGCAACCGGCGCAGGGCGGCATCAAACTCATCAAAGGTTGTTTCGGCAAACCGGTTCATCCGGATGTAGCCCATGTCGGAGGTCAGCATATAACTCGCATCGATACTCCGGATCGGGATCCGGTCGCGACGGAGGTTGACATTAAAGAGCCGGTCCTCGGTTTTGCGGTAAACCTGCAGTTTGACGGAACTGCCCTCCTGCCCCTTGAGCCTTGAGACGATCTGCCCGTCCGGCATCCGGCGCCCGTAGAGCGTATCCCCGTCCGCCAGCAGGATTTTATCCCCGGGTTGCAGGCCAGCCCGCTGGCTGGGGCCCCCGGCAATGGTGCGGGTTACGGTAATGGTATCCCGGAAGGTGTAGAAGTTGATCCCGATCCCGACAAAGTCGCCTTTCATATTCTCGGCTACCCGTTTCATCTCGGATTTGGGGATGTAGACGGAATGCGGGTCGAGCTTATCCAGGATGTTGTTCACCGTCACGTCGACGATACTGTCGGTATCCACCTCATCGACGTATTCGTAGTCGATATAGTCGATGAGCCGGTTGAGTTTGTCTTTTTTGGAATTCGTCGTAAAGAGTTTCTCCGGGGTATCGTTGAAATGCAGTTTCCCGCCTACAAAGATCCCCAGGGCCAGGGCGAAGGCCACGACGGCCGGTCCGATGTAATAGCTTTTCTTCAAATCATTCTTCATTTACGGCCACTCATTCTTCATTTACAGCCACCCCGATATCGATAACCGGCAGGTGGACGAGCTCCACCCCGGCCCGGGCCAAAAATTGCAGGCCGGAATCGTCCTTGTAGGCCTTCTGGTAGACCACGCGGCGAATCCCCGACTGGTGGATCAGCTTGCTGCACTCCCGGCAGGGCGACAGGGTTATATAGAGCGTTGCCCCTTCACAGGACTGGGTGGAGGAGGCTACCTTGGAAATTGCATTTGCCTCGGCGTGCAGCACGTACCACTTGGTGTACCCCTCCTCGTCCTCACAGAAATTCTCAAAGCCGGAGGGGGTGCCGTTGTACCCGTCGGAGATGATCATCCGATCCCGGACGATGATGGCCCCCACCTGTTTGCGCCGGCAGTAGGATAGCTTGCCCCATTCGTGCGCCATGCGCAGGTACGCTTTGTCGTATTTCTCCTGTTTTTTCTCCTTCACTCTATTGGGTATAACGCGGCCAGAAAAAATTTCGTGCGGGAAAGCACTAATATACCCGCTTTTGGGGTGGGTTACAACCCTGCCCGGGTTAATATTAAGTGAAAATCAAAGGGGCCATGCCCCGACAAGGAGCGCGGTGGAAATCCCCGCAATGGCCAGGCTGGCCAAACGGATATACCATACGGAAGGGGCGTGCAGCCGCTCCACCACCAGGTAGGTGACCCCCAGTACCACCACCAGGACCAGCAACTGGGCCGCTTCGATCCCCAGGGCGAACCCCAGCAGGGGCCCTGTTTTTTCGGTTTCCCCGGTCATGAGCATCCGGAAGTAATTGGAAAAACCCAGGCCGTGGATGAGCCCGAAAAACCCGGTGGAAACCAGGTGTACCCGAAAAGCCGATTGCCTGTCCGGGCCGCTGCCCGTAAGCAGCAGGTTAAACAGGGCGGTCAGCAGGATGGTCACCGGGATCAGAAACTCCACCCAGCCGGCATCTGCCTCCACCACCCCGAACGCGGCCAGGGCCAGGGACAAACAGTGGGATACCGTAAAGAGCGTCGCCAGCCAGAACACGCGTTTCCAGTGGCGATAGGTAAACGGAAGGGCCAGGGCCGTCAGAAAAAGTACATGGTCGTAGCCCTGCGGGTCCAGCACATGCAGGAACCCTAATTCCCCGTACATCCAGAAATTTTCCATCCTTCTATTTTTTAATCTTTATTGAGCGCCCCAATACCCGAAACGTATGCTGTCGGTGCCAGCAACGGTGCCGGTCCCCGGGGCTTACATTCAGTTACCCCGTTCCTGCTGAATGGCCTCATAGGCCTTCTGAACCTCCTTGAATTTTTCCTCGGCCCCCCGTTTGATAGCCTCGTCCTGGGAATTGACCCGGTCCGGATGGTACTTTTTGGCCATGTTCCGGTAAGCCTTTTTTACCTCTTCGTCCGTGGCGGTCCGTTCGATCTCCAGGATTTTATAGGCGTTGTCCGCGGATTTGACAAACATCGCCATGATGCTCTCAAAATCCGTGGCACCTATTTGCAGGTATCCCGCCAACTCCCTGAGTTTGCTGATTTCCGCCTCGCTTACGTGCCCGTCCGCCTGTGCAATCCCGAACAGGAAGTGGACCAGTTGCAACCGTACCTCATAGCGCGTCCGCTGGTTCAGGTAGGCGCAGATCCGCTGGCCGGAAATCTCCCGTTTTTTGATGACCTCGTTAAATGTCCTGAAAATGGCATTGGCCTTTTCCTTCCCGTAAGTGGCGAGGAAATACTGCCGGACGTAGTCGAGTTCCTGCTGGCTGACGCGACCGTCCGCCTTGATGACGATGGAGCAGAGCGACAGCAGGTTCAGCTCAAAATCGGCCGGGGATACCCGTTGCCTGGTAAAATCGGTAAAAACCGCCCCGCCGCTGCGGCTGGCCCCGTCTATCAGGCTCCCGATAAGGAACCCGATAATGGCCCCCGGCAGCCGAAGGAACAGGTAGCCGACGAAAGCGCCAAACCATTTGATCATCCGGAAAAATTTTTGGCAAAGATAGCGGATTGCCCCGGAATGCCGCAGCGGGCGGAAAAGCGTTGGCCGGGTCCTGTAACGACCTGTGCGCCTTATGGTAAAGTGACGCCCTTTTCGTACCTTTGGCCTTTAGAAATTCCTTAAAAAAATACTATGTACCCTACAGAACTTGTAAAACCCATGCGGGAAGACCTCTCCACCGCCGGCTTTGAAGAACTTTTCACAGCCGAGGAAGTTGAGGCAGCTATAAAACAACCCGGCACCATCCTGGTTGTCGTGACTTCGGTTTGCGGCTGTGCCGCCGCCAACGCGCGTCCTGCCGCCAAGATGAGCCTGCAGAACGGCAAGATCCCGGACCGCCTGGTCACCGTATTTGCCGGTGTAGACCGGGAAGCCGTCGATGCCGCCCGCAGCCTGATGGTGCCCTTTCCGCCTTCCTCGCCCAGCATGGGCCTGTTCAAGGACGGGGAACTCGTACACATGATTGAACGCCACCATATCGAAGGCCGCCCGGCGGAGATGATCGCCGAAAACCTGACCCAGGCGTACGACGAGTTTTGCTGAAACGCGGTTCGTAACCCTATAGGAAGAACCCTGCCGGATTGGCCGGGTTTCTTTATTGATTCACCGCGAAAAAGAGATTACCTGACGTCCTTGAGTTTTTTGCGGGTTTCCCGGATCCCGGACTTATCGGGGATACTCAGATAGATTCTGTAAAGCTGCGTTAGCAATTCCCGATCGGCGGGTTCAACTTGCAATCCGTCCATGAGTACCGCTTCTGATTTTCGATACAAGCCCGTTTTGATTGCCTCAAGCCGACGGACTTCAGCCCGCGACGATTCCTGTTCGATAATTCCCCGCAGCGCCTCGGCCTCATTGGCATACACCTTTGACAGCTCCAGGTAAGCCTGAGTATTGTCCGGGGATCCCGCCAGGACAGCCCTGAAGGACCGAATGGCAGACTCGGCCTCTCCCATGGCACTTTGTGCCTTGCCCAGACCAAGGTACATTTCGGCCGACGCAGGCCCTAATTTGATGGCTTTCAGAAATGCTTCGGCGGCCCGGGGATACCTTTCCATTTTCAGGTACATATGGCCCGTATTGACTTCATCCGCAACCTGGCCGGTTTCGAGCTCCCGGCTGATACTGAGATAGGCTTCTGCCTTTGTGTACCGCCCCAGACTCCGGGCAAGGGTCGCCATTTCGGCTAGGTAGGATTTGCGGGGCCTCATATGGCGGTCTTTTCCAGCGGAGGCAAGCAATTCCCCATAGATGTCGAGGGCGAATCGATCATCCTTCCCTTGACGCGCGCAGCGCAAAGCCTCGTGCAAATTTCCGGAGATCCGCCAGTCGTACCCGTATGCCTCAGCGAAAAGCCGTGCGGCCCGGGCCAGGTCGCCAGCTTCTTCGGCCTGTTTTGCCTCTTCTTTGAATTTGTCAGATTTAATCCGGTCGAGTTCGTATATAGAAATGGCTTCTCCCCAACCAAACTGAAAGGAATACGTCGCCCAGGACCAGCCTTCCCCAAACGCGTCTTCCCGGTCGGAAATACGCGGATACCCCTCAGGCACCGGTTTGCCTTGCAGCAATTGTTTGTGTACTGAATCGACTTCGGCCCTGTCAAGCCCGAAATAACTCAAGGCGAACCCCGCAAAATAATCGGCCTCCAATTCAAATTTTTCCAGGAGGTCCATTTGACTCATGGGATGCTGAAAAACATGGTGGCCCAGGGCGTGCATAAACGTAAGAGTGCCCACCAGGTCCGACCCGGGCCGGTTGATAAAGTCCTCAAGGTCCGATTGCACCGCGATGATACGAGTCTTTACTCCCCTGTCATTATTAGATGAAGTCGACGTATTCATCGACCCTTCCGCACAGGCAATCAGCGAAAAATTCCGACTGATCCGGAGTTGTCTGAATAGAGAATCCAGTCGCGCCAGGCGGGTGGGATCGCACACCGGGGACATACACCACGACGTTGTCTTCCCGGGCATTTCCACACGGGTTACTGAATCTGAAGGGATTTCCGGCGGCGGCATTGGGGTGCCACAAGGTTCAATGAATTCATCGAATGAAATACGGCTTGTAAACCCGCAAATGGGACTCGAGTGGCACAGCGCACTCCCGGGTGACACGATCACAACAAATACGATCGTTAGAACTCTCCAATAAAGTATTCGGATCCGTTTCAAAATGAGTTGGGTTTCATTTTTTGCCGGGATAAATATAGGGTGATTCCTACAATTTGGCTTCATTGCTCCATGTCGCGGTGCGTTTCTTATTTTTACACCATGGCCAAACTCCTCGCATACCCGCTTTCCGTAATTTACCTGCTGGTATTCGGTCTCGTGCTGGTGGTATTCCACCCGGTGCAGTGGGTCTGTCTGAACCTTTTCGGCTACCAGGCCCATAAGGCGAGCGTCAGTTTGCTCAATCTGTGCATCATGCGCAGTACTCACATCCTGGGGACCACCTATCGGTTTGATTACGCCGATCCCATGCCCGAAAGCGGGCCGCTCATCATCGTGACCAACCACCAGAGCATGTACGACATCCCGCCCCTGATCTGGTACCTTCGGAAATACCACCCGAAATTCGTCAGCAAAAAAGAGCTCGGAAAAGGAATCCCTAGCGTCTCCTTTAACCTGCGCCACGGGGGTTCGGCCCTGATCGACCGCAAGGACCGCCGGCAGGCCCGGGCCGAACTCGAACGGCTGGGTGCGTATATCGAAAAAACGGGCCGTAGCGCGGTGATATTCCCGGAAGGGACCCGATCCCGCACCGGGGAGCCGAAACCATTCCGTACTTTTGGCCTGAGCCTGCTGATGGACCAGGCACCCTCCGCGCTGATCCTGCCGGTAACCATCAACAATTCCTGGAAACTGTTCCGCTATGGAGCTTTTCCGCTCGGCCTCGGGGCCCGGGTCCGGTTTACCGTGCACCCGCCCATCCCCGTCGCCGGGTTTACAACTGAAAAAATGAAAGAACTCGAAGCGCTGATCGCTTCCAAGATTGACCCCCCAGCATGACCGATGCCGAATTTGTAGAACAGACCATTGACTTTGTGCGCAGCGAACTCGATGGGGCCGAAGGCGGCCACGACTGGTTCCACACCCAACGGGTATTCCGCAATACCCTGCTGATCGCCAAAGACGAAGCGGTAAATATCCTGATCGTAAGCCTGGCTGCCCTGCTGCACGACATCGCCGACTCGAAATTCCACGACGGGGACGAAGATGCCGGCCCGAAAAAAGCGGACGCCTTTATGCGCAAAATCGGGGTGCCCCAGGCCATTCGTACGCATGTGGTCCAGATCATCCGGAATATTTCTTTTAAAAACAGCCTGGAGAAAAACAAAAAGCCGTTTACCTCGGACGAGCTCTTTGTGGTCCGCGATGCCGACCGCCTGGATGCCATGGGCGCCATCGGGATTGCTCGTGCCTTTAATTTTGGCGGCTTCAAAGGACGGAAACTCTACGACCCCGAAATCGCCCCCCGGGTGAAAATGAGCAAGGCGGAATACAAGAAATCGGACGGGCCCACCCTGAACCATTTCTACGAGAAACTATTGCTGCTCAAGGACCGCATGCATACCGATACCGGCAAACGCCTGGCCGAAAAGCGCCATGCCTTTATGCTGGAATACCTGGAGGAATTCTACCGGGAGTGGAACGGCACAGCCTGATTTCCACTGCCTGTTGCAAGCAGCCGGCCCCGGATCCAACCGGCATGCGCCGACCCGTGCAACCCGAGTCTTCTTTCCGTAGTTTTTGTATCTTCAAACCTCATTTTTGAACAAACCGAACAAACACCAGACATCCATGCAAAGAAGAAAATTCCTGAAAAATACGGCTGCCTCCTCGGCGGCATTCAGTATCGTCCCCAGTTTCGTGCTGGGGAAAGGCCATGTGCCCCCCAGCGACACGCTCTACGTGGCGGCCTTCGGCGTTGGCGGCCGCGGTGCCGGCGTGATGCGGGGCATGAGCGAAACCGGGAAGGTCAAATATGTCGCCTTTTGCGACGTAGACGACCGTCGGGCAGCCCCTACCTACGAGATGTTTCCGGATGTGAAGCGCTATAAAGACTACCGGGACGTCTACAAAAAACACCTGAAAGACATGGATGCCATTATGGTGGCCACCCCGGACCATACCCATGCCACCATCGCGCTGCCTTTTATGAGGGAGAAAAAACACGCCTATGTGGAGAAACCCCTGACCCATAACATCGCCGAAGCCCGGATGATGACCCAGGTAGCCCGGGATATGGGGATTGTTACCCAGATGGGCAACCAGGGGGCTTCCAGCAACGGGAGCCGCGAAGCCCGGGAATGGCTGGATTCGGGGATTATAGGCCGGATCGAAAAAGTGGATTGCTGGACAAACCGGCCTGTTTGGCCCCAGGGCGTCCCGGTACCGGAAGGGAGCGATCCCATCCCGAAAGAACTGGACTGGGACCTGTGGCTGGGCCCTGCCGCCATGCGGCCGTACAACGACCGCTACCTGCCCTTTAAGTGGCGTGGCTGGTGGGACTTCGGCACGGGGGCCCTGGGAGATATGGGCTGCCATATCATGGAAACCCCCTTCAGCGTCCTGGAACTCGGATACCCTACCGAAGCCGAGGCGAGTTGCACCACCAACTGGGTGGGCGACTTCGTGGAAGCGGACTACAGCGAATCCTGCCCCTCCTCTTCCATCGTCCGGTTGAAGTTCGACACGGAACGGCACGGGCAGGTTGCCCTGAACTGGTACGACGGGGGGTTGAAGCCCGACCTGCCCGATGAACTGAAAGACGGGGAGACCATCGGCGATAACGGCGGCGGATCCATTTTCTACGGAACCAAAGGCATCATGGTCTGCGACACGTATTCCCGGAATGCCCGCCTTCTTCCCTCTGACCTAATGGATATGGTCAGCAAGCCGGCTCCCAGGCTGCCCCGCGTGGAAGGTGGCACCGGAGGGCACCAGCGGAACTTCGTGGAAGGGTGCCTGAACGGCACCGCCACCTCATCGGATTTCGAGAAGGCCGGAAAACTCACGGAATCCGTCCTGATGGGGAACCTGGCCATCCGGGCCTTCCAATACAAAAACCGCGTCACCGACCCGGAGAGTGGCCGGTCGTATTTCGAATACCCCGGACGCAAGAAAATAATGTGGGACGGCGAAAACATGCGAGTCACCAATTTCGACAAGGCCAATGAATGGGTAAACGGCAGTTACCGGGAAGGTTGGGATTTGGATTAGGCCCGGCAGCCTGTCTGTAAGCCCGGCCCGACCATTGGCCCGGCTAGCTGAACATCCGTCGGCACTAAAAAAGCTCCCATTGCCCGCTCTTGTGCGCTGCGTGCAGGGAGGTATTGAGTTCCGGAAACTCGCGTCCCGCGAAGTACTTTTTCCTGGCAATCCCCGCCATTTGATGGATTTGGGACGCCACGGCCCCTTCCCCCTTGTTCCGGATACCGAAACGGCTGTCATTCAGGCTGCCGCCGTGGCAGGCGCGGATCTGGGAGAGGATTTTCCCGGCCCGGTCCGGCATCGCCCGTTGGAGCCATTCCGTAAAAATCCCGGCGATGGCCCCGTTGAGCCGTACCACCGTAAACCCGAAAGAGCGGGCTCCCGCATCGGCAACTGCCCGGGCCAGATCCATGACTTCGTGGCTGTTGATCCCCGGGATGATCGGGGCCAGCATCGCGTTGACGGGGATGCCTGCGTCGGAAAGTTTGCGGATGGTATCCAGCCTTTTCGCAATACTCGCTGTACGGGGTTCGAGCAGCCTGCGGGTGGATTCCTCCAGGGAAGTAACCGATACGTTCACCCCCACCAAACCGCAGGCATGCAGTTCCCTGAGTAAATCCATGTCCCGGAGTACCAACGCATTCTTGGTGATGATGCCAACGGGGTGGCGATAGCGAAGGAATACTTCCAGGCAGGCCCGTGTAATCCCGTACTCCCTTTCAGCAGGCTGGTAGCAATCCGTATTCCCGGAAAGTACGATGGGGGCCGCCTTCCAGGAGCGCCGTTTGAGGAAGCCCTCGAGCAGGGCCGGTGCGTTTTCCTTGACCAGAATCCTGGTTTCAAAATCCAGGCCGGGCCCGTACCCCCAGTACTCGTGTGAGTTCCGCGCATAACAGTAGACGCATCCGTGTTCGCAACCCTGGTACGGGTTCAGGCTGTAGGACATGCCCACATCCGGGCTGGTTACCTTGTTGACAATGGTTTTCGGGTGAACGCGCAGGTAGCTGGTGCGGACCTTTTCGGATTCCCCGCTGACCCGCTGGTGCTCCAGGAAATCCTCCAGGGGCTGTTCCCTGAGTGCCTCAAAACGGTTGGCCTGTCGGGATTGGGCCCCTCGGCCTTTGCGAATTTCTCTTTCGGGATGGGACAAAATAAATGGATTATATCCGAATATATGGATTTTGTCCAAAAATGCGATGCAGGATCAAGAGTTTAACAACTGAGGAATGGGATACACCTGACGGGTCGGGTGGCAGCCGCAATGGAATTACCCCTTGATATGTACGGAGACGAGTTGCTTTTTACTGCCGCGCTTGGCGTAGAAATACAGCCGGTCTTCGTCCTCCTCTACCAGCGGTTTGGAGACCATCAGCGGCAGGCGTGCTTCGGACTGGTCGATGATCTTTTCCCAGGAGATCCGGCCTTCAGGATTCAGGCGGATCAGGAATACATTCCGGTTCCGGCTGAGCCCCTGGCGGAATATGAGCCGTTCATTGTTCAGCAACTGGGGGTTGTCCGCAGCAGTACAGATAAAGAAATAGGTGTGGCCGTCCTTGGAATAGGCGCTGTAGGAAGCGTAGGCCCCATCGCCCTGGGTCACTTCTGTCTTGTTGATGTTCCGGGCCCAGACCAGGTCGCCCCGGCTATCCAACCGGACGCTGATAATATCGTTGTGGTGGAAGCGTTCCACGCGCAGCCTGCCGCCGCTCCCGTTATCCTGGATACTATTGGTAACAAAATACTCCTCTGCGTTGAAGAGCAGGGAGCCATCCGGGGTAAAGTGCACGTCCTTGAACACGAGGTTTTTGATGGCTTTCTCGG
>CAXQQM010000060.1:0-18370 GCA_964226055.1 Robiginitalea sp.
GTCAGGTTGAATTTGGCCCCGAAATTTGCCTGGACCAACACGCCTAGTGTATATGTAGCTTCCCCGATCCGGAATTGGCGGGATGCCGTGCCGGTACCGCCCTTGAAGCCCAGGCACATCATCCCGGTGCCCCCGCCGACATTTCCCTCAGCCAGGGACCCGCCGGCAGCGTTGTCTATCGCCTCCATCACGTGTTCCTTTTTGACGTGGAAGCCGTAAATGTCATTGAGGAAGCCGTCGTAGGTTTCCGCAACTACCGGATAGGTGTACCACCAGGGCTCCCCCCGGTACCAGTCGGTGTCCACGTACCATTCCAGCACGGCCTGCCGCACCGTCCCGACGCTGTTCGTATTGGTGATCATGATGGGCGTCTCCAAAAACCCGGACTCGGTTACCCAGGTGGTGCCGGTCATCTCTCCGTTGCCGTTGAGGCTGTACCAGTTGGCGTATACAGGGCTGAATTTTTTGGCCTTCCCCCGGGGGAAGATGGCGGTAACCCCGGTCCTCACAGGCCCCTTACCGACCACATTTTCGCCTTCGCCCGAGATGATGGTGGCATACCCCACCTCTACACCGGCCACGTCGGTGATGGCATTCAGTTTGCCGGGTTGGCCGGAAAACGGGATGCCCAGTTCCCGGGCCCGGGGCTTCTGGGAAACGGCTGTTGCGGAGATCAACATACATAGTACAAGGGGCAGGGCCAGGCTGCCGGCACGAAAGGTTCTCATTTTCTGGGTCATTCAGGTGGTTGTTAAATCGATGTGGAATCCGGTATCGGGCATTTTCGCCTATAGCCGAAATACTGTCTCCTGTTCATTTGCATCGAAGATATGCGGGTAATGCGCTTTCAGGTTATCGATCATAAATTCCAGGGGGACGTCCTCAAAGTGTCCGTAATCCTCGAGATATTCCATAAACAGGCGGCCTTCGCTGTCAAATGCCTGCAAATACGAGTCGTTTTCCCCGTCGAACTCCAGGGGCTCCACATCAAATTTTTCGCAAAGTTCCCGGTTGAATGCCGGGGACATTTTCAGCCACTTCCCGCCGATGCAGGCATTGACCATCCCATGGGGGGTCAGTTCGTCCGAGCCGAACTTCTCCTTCAGCCGCTCGGCGGCCAGGTGGTTCTTGACCTTCCCAAGATGCAGCCGGGCCGGGATTCCCAGTGCCCGGAGGCCCGCAATGAGCAGAATGGATTTTTCCACACAGTTCCCGCTGGCATGGCCCGCTATCCGGCTGGCCCGAAAATCCGCTTTTACCAAACTGATCCGGTACGGGTCGTATTTCCAATTGTCGCGGACCCTGGTGTAGAGCCCCACGGCCATTTCCTTTTCGGATTGCGATCCCTCCCGGAATTCGGCCACCAGTCCCCGGATGGGCGGGGTCTCAAAGTCGAAAAAATACGTGGGACTGAGATAGTGCATGTGGTTTCTTCAAATTAATTCAAGGGGGTAAGCAGATGAATTTAATTGGGAATATACTACGAAATCCTTATTCACTGGCGGTCATCCGTATCCTGTGGCGCCTGGCCAAGCCATTTGGAGGCAGCTTTTACCAGGCCAATATTGCTGCGGATGCCCATTTTCTTATGGATGTTTTTGCGGTGTGTATCGATGGTAAATCGGCTCAGCTTCAACGATTCCGCGATTTGCTGGCTCGTCCTGCCCTGGGCGATGAGTTCGAGGACCTGGCGTTCCCTGCGGGTCAGGCGAACCGATTCCTGGCGGGGCTCCTGCGATTTCCATTTTTTGTAGATGGGCCGGAACTTCCGGCTGAGATAGTAGTCTCCCCGGGCCACCGTGTGGATCGCTTGGACAAGTTCCTCCTTTTCGACGTTTTTCACCAGGTAGCCCCTGGCGCCCGCGTCCAGCAGGTCCTTTACATCCTGTTCGTGATCCAGCATTGTCAGGGCAATTACCCGGGTATTAGGGAAGGAACGGCAGATTTGACGGGTCAGGGAAAGTCCGTCCATCCCGGGCATCCGGATATCCGTCAGTACGACATCTGCTCGGGTGGTTTTCAGCAAATTGAGAAGTTCGACACCCTGGCCCACCGAGGCGTGTACTTCAAGCCCAATCTCTCTGTCCAGAATGGATCGGATCCCCTCCAGGAAGAGGCGGTGGTCGTCAACCAGGGCTATCCGTATCATATCGGGACACTGATTATTACGTTAACTCCTTCCCCTGGTTCGGATTCCACAACGAGGTTTCCGTCCATTTTACGGATCCGGTTTTCGATATTTATCTGGCCCTGGCCCTTCTTAACCTTGCCGGGATCAAAGCCTTTGCCATCATCTTCGTATACCACGTGGAGTTGGCCGTCATCCTCGGAAAACTGGATACTTACCTGATTGGCATCTGCGTGTTTGAGCGTATTGGTCAGCAGCTCCTGGAGGATTCGGAAGAGTTGCAGTTCCCTGGAGTTCTGAATCCGCTTGTTCAGGTCGATGTTGGTCACTTCCACATGGATTTTTCGGGAGGACTTTAACTGACGGGCAATTTCCCGAACCGCAGGCACCAATCCGTTGTCGATTAAAACATAACTGTTTTTCCCTCTGGAGATGTTCCGGAGATCCTCATAAGACTGGTCCAGTGCCACGCGCAACTTCTTATGCAGGGCCGGGTCCGCCCCGCTGACCTCTTCTACATATAACTTCAAGGCGGAGAGGTTGGCACCCAGGCTATCGTGCAATTCCTCGGCAATCCGTTGCCGTTCTTTCTCCTGCCCCTCAATCAGGCTGTCGAGACTGACCGTTTCCAGTTCGCTCACTAGCGACTCGGCCCGCTGGTGTTCGAGTTCTTTTTGCTGCTCGGCGATAATACGTTTACGCCTGGCGTTTTTTACCATAAAATAGGTGGTGACCCCGAGCAGCAACAGGATTCCGATAGCCAGATACAACAAGTTCCGGTTCTGCTTACGCCTGATGTCGGTTTGCAGGTAGTTGTTCTGGAGCGAGAGCATTTCAGCGGCCATTCGTTCAGACTCGTACTTGGAGGAAAGTTCGGCCAGTGATTTTCGGTATTCTGCCTCCATCAGACTGTCTTTGATGGCCATGCCTCGTTTGAGGCTGGCTAGTGCCCGAACATTGTTCCCAGTGGCCTCGTAAGCTTGTGCAAGATTCGTGTGAATTGTAGCCGAGTTTGCTCCCCGCCCGTGGTCCAGGGCCCGCTCCAGGTACCGGGCGGCCTGAGTGGGTCGGCCCTGCTTCAGGTTGAGGTACCCGAGATTGTTGTAGAGCGTGCCCATCCCGTCTTCAATGCCGTGCCGGGTTTTAATTTCCAGGGACCGGTTGAGGTAGTATTCCGAGGAGTCCCGACTCGAATCCAGGTACAGGTTGCCCAGGTTGTTGTAGATCCGGGCCAGTGCGAATGGTTCGTCCATCTGCCCCGCCAGTTTCTCCGCCTCCCGGAAGTAGGTCCTTGCCCTGAGGGTGTCTCCTTGCCGTGCGTATTGTCCTGCCAGGTTTGGCAGGGTGATGAGCCGGAATTGCGCAAGCCCGTATTGGCGGAATATAGCGAGGGCCTTTTCCCCGTATTCGATGGCATGGTCCACATCGCCGAGTTCCCCGTAGATTGTGGCGATATTGTTATAGGTTTTTCCCATTTGCATACTATCCCGGGCAGATTCAAAATACCCAAGGCCTTCAAAAAATGTCGTCAGGGCCTCCTGATAGCGCCCCTGTCTCATTTGTGCCGCCCCGGCACTGATTCGGACAGCAGCTGCTTTGTCCGGGTTTCCGCGGGCTTCGAAGGCCTCTGTAGAGCGCAAGAAATACGCGATAGCGGAATCCGGTTGATTCTGGTAGAAGTAGGAACGGCCTATTTTGTTATACGCTTCTGGCTGAATTGAATCGGTACCCGTATTCAGGGCCATTTCGGCAAATTTTCGGCTCAATGCGACGTCCCGGCGTTCATGCCACCCGGAAAGCTCCAGGTAAATCCCGGCTCGGCCGGCGCTGTCGGTTGTGAGGGCGAGTTGCCGGAGCAGGCTGTCCGGCAAGCCGGGGTCGGCTTTCTGGGCAATTACGCTCGTTCCAGAGAGAAGCAGCCATAGGGCAATCCAAATATTCTTTGCAGGCATACGATCTTAAATTACAAAATAATGATGTACCGCATTTCTACGGCAGCCATTTCCAAAAGTACTCTATGGTGTTGTTATTCAAATACCTAGGATTAGGTAGGTTTTTCAATTGATAGGTGTTTTAAATTTCACTCAGTCTTTTAAATCAAAAGAATCATGAAAAGAATTGTACCGATCCTGATGCTGGTTTCCCTGCCGCTCCTCGGATGTGAGGCCGTGGAAGAATTGCTGGAATTCGATGTTCCGATATCATTTGCGGGGGACCTCGAAATAGTAAGTGAAACAGCGGTAAGCGATTCCAACGATGCGATTTCCGTTGAAACCGACCTGGCCACCTATCGCATCGACAACGACCCGGATATTGCCGAATACCTGGCCGAAGGGGCCGAAATCAAGAAGATCCGGGTGAACAGAATCCGATATAACTACAAGGATTTTGTGGGCAACGAAGAGGCTTTTCTGCTGGAGGGGGGATTTAGTCTCGTGGACGCAAGCGCCATGGCAATCCACACCTACCCGCTTCCGGAACAGGGAACCCGGATTGCAGAAGCGGATTTCCGGAACGAATTTTTTATTCTGGAAGATGATTTCAGTGCCCTGGAAAACGGCTTAAGCAATTCTGCAGGATTTATCATCGGCTATTATGCTACCCTGGTCAACAACCCGGTCGATTTTAAGGTTGGGATTACGGTGGATGTGACGGTGACCATTGAACCGGCCCTGTAACGGGAGTGATCTGCAGGGAGTGATCTGCCTGGTAGGGCGAATGTAATATGAACAACCTCTATTAAAGTTTTCGATATGAAAAAATGGATATTGCTAATTGCGAGTGTGATTTCGTTCCAGTTACTTTCAGGTCAATCGGTCCGGCTGGTGGATATCCTGCAGGAACCCAGCCCGGGATTTTCAGTGGAAGCGAATATGAACGAACGCGGCGGCACTATGGCCTTTAACATCGATTACGGGGGTGGCTGTGTCGGGGGGTACCAAATTAAGGTGACATTCTCAAAATCGCTTACGCAGTTGCAGGCAGGGGAGACCTTTCTGGCAACGCTGGCCTGTGAAGATTGCAATACACCCTGCACGCGAAAATGGAAAATAGCTACGTTGCAGGGAGCCGGGGGGGTGCCGAATATCGCGGCCTATCCGGATTATGCATATAACGGTAATATACATATTTCGAAAGGGTACAATGGTTATACCGGGGTGAATGACTGGAATCCCGGGCAGCGCACCGCGGTGGTTCCCATGGTCTATGAACCTAAGAAGGATGTTGCCCAAACCGCCTTGCAATTTGTAATCGGTTCCGGCCTGCACAAGGTTATCTATGTGTTCCAGGCAGATGCGGGAACCCCCTCGTTACAGGCAGGCGGGAAACCCAACCTGAACTGCGTCTGGGAGTCTTCCTACGGGGCCGTCAATTGGTCTGAGGGCTATTACGGCAGCCGGGATAAAACCCTTTCCGGGGAATTACACCAGAAAAATGGTGAATGGGTGTATGAAGGTACCTGGGGCCGCAAGAGCGGAAGCCGTTGGGGGCGCGTCCGCTTTGTCTTTGATACGCCAACCACTTTTACGGGATACTGGACGGAAGGGGAAGGTACCCGACAAACCCGATGGACGGGTTCCGGGAATTGTTTAATCGTCAAACACTGAGACGGGACTACAACATCCTCCTTCGCAAAATGCAAATATCCAGTGAGTTACCTGCTCCAGGATGGTGCCTCATTCCTGCCGTCCGTCCTGGTCAGTTGGACCCGTTCTTTGGTGTGGATATTGATTTTCCAGATGTTGTAATTCCCTTTTGAGCCTGCCGTGTACACGAGCCATTCCCCGTCCGGCGACCAGTCGGGGGAATAACATTCGATAGCGTCGTTGGTGAGGTTCTGCAGGCCCGTTCCGTCGGCATAGATGGTATACAGGTCCCATTGGTCTCCCTGGGCGCCGTAAAAGGCAATTTTTGAGCCGTCCGGGGAAAACTTGGCCCCGGAGTCATAGCCTTCCTTGTCCGTCAGCCTTTTTACCCCGCCGCCTTGCGCATCCATGAGGAATATTTCCCCATTGCCGGCGTGCGACGGATCGGAGGAATCCCGCAGTTGGCGGGTGAATGCGATCTGCGAACCGTCCGGGGACCATTCGGGGCTTTCTTCATAGGCGGCATTCCTGGTAAGCTGCCGGATACCCGACCCGTCCTTATCCATTACGTATACATTCCGGCCCTGGGAATCCCTGTCGCTCATAAACAGAATCTGGCTTCCATCCGGGGAAGGTACGGGGAGGACGTCTGTGGCCGGATGGTTGGTGAGCCGGGTCAGTCGGCGTGTTTGCAGGTCCATACGATAAATCTCCGCATTGCCGTCCCTTTTTGAATAGAAGGTCAGGGAGGTGCCATCCGCAGACCAGGAAGGGCTGAAATCCAAAGAATCGTGACGGGTCAGGTTCTCCGGGTTTGCCCCGTCACCATCCATGATATAGACCTCCGGGTTTCCGTCCCTGTCTGTGACGAAGGCGATTTTCCCGGTTCCCGTTTCCGCCAGGTCGGACGAAGACCCGGGTTTGGGATCCTTGCAGGAGATGGCCAAGACCACCAGCAGGGCAGATAATGTTTTCATACGGCGCTTACATAGTGTACCTACCTAAATTAATCATTTTCCAGTCGTTCAATCATCCGCTTCATCTCGGCGATTTCCCGTTCCTGGGCTTTGATGATCTCTTCGGCCAGTTTTTTGACCTCCGGGTCCTTGAGGTCGGCCCGGTTGCTGGTGAGGATGGCGATGGAATGGTGCGGGATCATCGCCCGCATCCACTTAACGTCCCCGATGGGGATTTGCTGCCGCACCAGGTAGGTGGACACGACCATCAGCAACACACTGACCAAAATGACGGCAATGTTCTTTTGCTTGTTCTTGTACATATTGCGCATAAACATGAACATGATAATGGCCATACCCCCGATCCCGATCAATGTCATATACAGACGCGTCCAGCTGAAAAAGACGTGGCTGAATTCATAAGTGTTGAAGTACATGGTGACATACATCGACACGGCCGAACAGAACAACATGAGTACGAAGGTGGTATAATTGGATCGATTCATCGAATGGGTTTTAATTTGACATTTTTCATTCCGGAAATGCCCCGGGGGCTATGGCCGGGAATCCCGGGATGATAATATAACAAAAAGGAAGGCCGCATAGTAGCCGGAATCACAGTGTTTCGAGCTGTAATTCCCCGTCGATCAACCCAATCAGTGAATTGCACAAAGCCGTCATCTCATTGAACCGGGCATTCATGACGGGGGAGGGCTTGTAACCGGATCTCAGATATTTTAGTACATTGGGCCACTCAGACAAATTTCCTGCTAACCCAACCAATAAGCCGATATGCCTACCAACTCCCACTCCCGAAGAAACGTACTGAAAACCGGCCTGGCAGCCTCCCTGGGCCTGGCCTCAGGCATGGGGCTTTCCATGGGCCCGTCCCGCTCGGTAGATCAGTCGGCTGCCGCGGATATCCCGCTGCCCGGGGCACAGCCCAATTTCCGCCCCGGCAGTCAGCTGCTTGACAGGGACACTCGTTCCAAGCACAACCTGCCATTCCGCGTCAGCCTGAATGCCTCCACCCTGATGGCTTATGAACTCCCGGTGGATGAGCAGGTAGATATGATCGCTAAGGCTGGGTTTGACGGCGCGGAGTTGTGGATGCGCGACATCCGGGCCTACCTGGAGAAAGGGGGTACGCCTGCAAAGCTGAAGGAGCAGCTGGAAGCCGGCAACCTACTGCTGGAGAATATCATCGGTTTTTCCCAGTGGTGCAATGACGATGCAGGGGAGCGGGCCAAAGCCCTGGAAGTTCTCCGGGAAGAGATGGAGATCATCGCCTCCCTGGGCGGTGGCTACATCGCCACCCCGGTCATGGGCATGGATCGGCTCGACCCGGCCAAATTTGGCGAATACGCTGAGCGATACCGCGCCATCCTGGAACTCGGGGACGCAACCGGCGTAGTGCCGCTCCTGGAACTCTGGGGCATGGGCGCCCTGCACCGGGTATCGGACTGTGCACAGATAACCATCGCTACGGGCCACCCGAAGGCGGCCATGCTCCTGGACATTTACCACGTCCACCGGGGCGGCAATTCCTGGGAGACCCTGGACGTATTGAACGGCGGCCGGATGCCCGTCATGCATATGAACGATTACCCCGCTACCCCTGCCTGGAACGAACTCACCGATGCGGACCGCGTGTTGCCCGGGGAGGGTGCCTGCCCATTTCACGAGGTAATCCCAAGGCTTTACAAGGCCGGTTTCCGGGGCGGTTTTTCCGTGGAGCTCTTCAACCGCGGTTACTGGGAGCAGTGGGATGCAAAGCAGATGCTCGAACAGAGCTACGCACGGACTGTGGAGGTGCTTACCGGGGCCATGGAGGGAATGAAGTGATGGACTGAAAGGCGGATGGTCCTGCCCGGGATCATTTGCCGACTTCAATCGACGGATAATTCCTCCCGTTCGATCACGCGTCCGCCCAGGATGATCTTTTCAATGGAATCATATGCCGATATTTCCTGAAGGGGATTTCCATTTAACACCAATAAGTTGCCCTTTTTGCCTACCTGTATGGAACCGATTTCGGCGTCCAGTCGAAAGGCCCGCGCATTGTTGATGGTGGCCGAGGCGAGGATACTAGGGAGCGGGACCCCTGCTTCGTGCATGAGTTGCAATTCCCAGTAGCCATTATAGCCCGGCTGGTTCCCGTATGTCGGGGCAGATGGCGAATCCGTCCCGAACAGGATGTTTCCCCCGTGATCGGAAAGGTATATCCAATGCCTTTGCTGATCTGCATATCCAGGACCCGCCGGACCTCCGCAGGAAGGGAATCCGCCGGTACGTCCCCGTAGCCACCCCAATTCCACATGCCGTGGGCAACGATATCCACACCCGCATCGGCCAGGAAGGCGTGGGCCTCCAGGGAGTTCCCGTGGACGGTCAGGACGAGGCCGTTTGCGTGAGCCGCATCCAGCAGTTCCTCCATCATGCCTTTCGTGGGCACAGGCAATTTTGGCATGCCCCGGAATCCGGACTCATAATAGGATTTCACGGCAATCCCCCCGGCATTTTTAATGCGTTCAACGACCGCGGCTGGCGTGTGGTCCGAAGGGTTGAATTTTTCCGGGATACTGCCCGCCTCACTTTCCAGGTACAGGAAATTCGGAGTCCCTTCGAACCGGAAATTTTCCGGCGCAAAATTCATCGGGTAGCCATTTGCCACAGCAGCACCTGATCGGCCGGTGTGAAACAAATCGGGATGTGCCGCCTGCGCATTGAAAGCTGCAGTTCGCTCCTCCGATATCCCCCCGAGGTTTATCAGGGTGGTAAACCCGTGGTACAAATAACTTCGGGGCATCTGCTTGTTGAATTCCGAGACGAGCTGGGGATACTTTTCCATGTGGTGGGGCAGCATGCCCTGGACTTCAGTGATATGGACGTGGCTGTCGATTAACCCCGGGATCACAAATTTGCCGGTCCCGTCGATTTCCTCGAAGTTTCCCCGGAGGTTGGGCGGGGTACTGCTGACATAGGTGATGGTATCCGCCTCTAAAACCACGTATCCGGTATATGGCTCATAATTGCCATTTTCGAACGATATAATGGTGATTTCCGGGAGATACACCCCCTGGGTAAGTTGCAAGGGTTCCGGGTTGTTTTGACAGGCAAACAACAGGATTGCCAGAAATGAATAGAAGGCCTGTCTCACGGTATTTTATGAATACTTGATTTCCGTTTCCATTTGCCTGCCCGCCTCCCGGGCTTTTCGATCCATTTCAGACCCCACGGCCAAGCCAACAGCAAAACCGATTGGCAGGCCGATGCCCAGAAATGCCATATTCCCCAGGCTGGCCCCGATTGCGGCCCCGATCGGTATGCCAAAGGCCGCCATCCCCAAGGCCATCCAGGTATTCCGGTAGTAATATTTTGTCACGAGGTTTAACTCCTTCCTCAGCAGTTGGAGAATTTGGGTCTGGGAATTTTTAAGTTGTTTCCGAAAGGCCTTGTGCGTTCCCGATGCGGCGTTTACGCGATCGATTTCCTGGTTGATGGCACCGATCACGTCAACGGATAACTCCCTGCCTCGTAATTCTTCGAGCAGGGTGGTTAATTGCGCATGCAACCTGACCAATCGCCTGCCGGGGTCCTGGCCTGGTAGTTTTTTGAGTTCTTTTATATCCATGGGTATATTCTTCTATGACAGCAATGACTGGCAACAACTGGTTCTCCTGCCCGTTTAGCGCATGCCCCGGTGTTGGGAACCATCCACCGAAACGCATTCGCCGGTGACCCAACTGGCGCGGGGAGAAGCGAGAAAAACAGCCACGTCAGCCACCTCTTCCGGCGATCCCAGGCGGCCGGCCGGGATGCTGGCTCGCGCAGATTCATACAATTCCGGCTGGCTCTCTTTAACCATTGCCCAGATACCACCCTCAAATTCAATGGACCCGGGGGCAATGGCATTGGCGCGAATATTTTTAGGGGCATGTAAAACCGCCAGCTTTTTGGCATATGCAATTAGGGCCGCCTTGGCCGCGGTATACCCGTAATCGGGCATCGGGTCGCATTCCAGGCCGGAAGTAGAGGACACGAACAAAATCGATCCGCCCCCGGCAGCTGCCATCCAGGGGATTACCAGATCACACGCATGGACGGCAGCCATCAGGTCTACCTCCAGGCTGGACTTCCAGTCCTCCAGGGTTGGACCCACAGCCAGGGCCGAGGCATTATGTACCAGGATGTCCACTCCACCCAGTTTGCTTTTAACTTCCTGCAGGAAGGCATTCAGGGCCTCCGGACGGGAGATATCACAACTGGCAGCATAAACCGACACGCCGTGCTCAAGCAGTTCCTTTTCGGTATCCTGAAGGGCTTCCTTCCCCCGTGCGCAGATCGCCACATGGGCGCCTTCCCTGGTAAAGGCCAGGGCAATCCGTTTGCCAATCCCTTTGCTGCCTCCCGTAATGACGGCCGTTTTACCTTTTAGTTCTAAATCCATTGTAATTTAATTTTTAATCTGCGAATCGATGATCCCGATGATTTTCCCGAAGCAATTGTTGGCGGATTTTTCGAAAGAATTGAACCATGGGCGTAAAAAGGAGCTGTTTTACGCCCCGGCGTCTGCCAGCTTTTTGGTATCCACAAATTGCTGGAAGGCGATTACCTTGCCATTGTCATCCAGGGTCCACAGGTGGGCGGCCTGGGCATTGTAGTTTGTTCCGGTTTCCTTCACTTTGGCATCGTAGCGCAGCGTGGCCAGGACTTTGTTGTCGTCCATCGCGTGAACTTGAATGTCCTTCAGGCCAAAATATTCATGGATTTCACCCAGGCGGGTAAATACACCTTCCAGTACGGCTTCCGGTCCTTTATAGGGGTTGCCGTCGGCCAGGGAATTGCTCTCCGCCTCGTTCCATTCGATGCCGGGATGCATTAATCCCAGGACGGTGGGCATATCGCCGGTTGAGAATGCGTTATACATGGATTCGATGATTTCGGTGTTTTGGTTGGTTGACATCTTGTTTATTTTGGTTGGTTTTTGTTGGTCCCTGAAGGTACCAATTTCTACGACTTCTTAAACAGGCAGGCATCGCTTAATCTATCTAGGTCCCCGGGGAAGTCCATAGCCTTTTCGGCCCGTCGGTACGCTTCTTCAGAATGGCGCATGGCCTGCTCCCTGATCGCGGCGTTTTCAATACCTGCCAGGTTACCCAGTGTTTTTTGCAAACGGAGCATCACTTCAATATTCCCCGCCCCGTCCCGGGCAATGGGTCGGAACGCATCCGCAAAGAAATCATCCATCGAGATATCGGGTACTTCCAACCGGTTATAGGGTTCTTCTGATTCCGGGGGACTCAGAACCTCCTGGTGCCATAAAAAGAATAGCCGTTCATGGCTGCCGATAATCTGGATAGCCGTGCCCGGATCGTTGATGCCCGGTGATAAGGCCCTGCTTGCAATCTCGGTCAGCGAGATCAACCCAAATCTGGGGTCCTCGTCAAATTGCCTGGTTTTCCCCACGTGGATGGATTCACTGATTTCTTTTTGTATCTGATCCTCATCCGCTTCCTTCCCGGATCGGAACCAGGCGAGGATATAGTTCCGGTGAACCGCCTTTCCCGGGAGGCAATTCAGCCTGATTTTAAGATCGTTTTCCTCGGCGAGGATTTGTAATGCCTCCCAGTTGACATGCTGGACATACCCGACGGAATCCGACAAAACGGCCTGGCCATTGCGAAACTCGCCCTGTACTTTGATTCCCCTTTTGTTAGGGTATTTGACATAGCTCGTGAGCGATTGGGTTGCAACTTCTTCCAATTGAAGGATGGTATATTCCAATCGACCAAGCCTGGAAATTCGGTCCACCCACCTGAGGAAGGTCAGGATCACCAGGGCAAACAGGATGATGGTAAACAAAAAGAGTACAAACCGACCCGATTTTCCGTAGTACCCGTTGTCCAGGGCGATGGTGGCTACGATACTGAATATGAATGCCCCGATAAAAATCGACAGGGCGTATTGCGACACATCGTCCGTAACCACTATTTTAAACGATCGCGGGGTGGCCTTGCTGCTGGCTGAGGCGAAGGCCGAAAGCATGGAAGCCACCGCAAAGATGGAGATTACCAGCATGCTGGAGGAGAGGACATCCAGGAGGCTGCCAATGGACCCTTTTTCAATATTGGGCACCAGGTCTTCGATTCCCATACCATCTGCCTGGTTGGCTACCAGCGCGCCGGCTACGGAGACCAGGCAAAAGAGGAACGGCCTGAACCAAAGATGTTCATGGATCCTCTTAAAATAGATAAATAGCTTTTTTTTCATATTCTGCGGCCAGGCAATTTCCGAAAACGGTTCCCGGGGTATGGTTAATTGTCCTGCCCGGGCTTATTGCGTGCAGTATTTATTGCAACTCCTCCACCAACTGGATATTGTTGCCGCAAGTATCGTTGAATATGGCGTATTTCACGGTACCCGCCTCGGTCGGTTTCACGCTGAAGCTCACCCCGAGTTCGGTGAGGCGATCGTATTCTGCATCCACATCCTCAACGTCGAATTGCGTCCAGGGCATGCCCGCTTCCATCAGGGCATCCTGATAGACTTTGGCCGGCTCAAAATGGTTGGGGGCCGGCTCCAGCAACAATTCGGGCCCGTCCTGCCACTCCTTGGAAACCAGGGTGAGCCAGCGGTTGCCGCCACCCAGGGGGATGTCTTTATTTTTGAGGAATCCCAGTTTTTTCGTGTAAAACTGCAAGGCCTTTTCCTGGTCCCGAACAGGGATGCTGATGAGGGTGACTTTCATAATTTGCGGTTTGAAGGGAAGTTTGATTATTGCATCAATTTACCCAATATTTCTTTCATCATCTTGGCTGCCAAAAAAGCCGTCATATTCTGGAAGTCCCGGTTTGGGTTGTATTCCACAATGTCGGCCCCGACCACTTCTGCATCGATATGCTGGATGAGGTCCAGGACCTGCCGGGAAGTCAACCCCCCGGGCTCGTGATGGGATACCCCCGGGGCAAAGGCGGGGTCAAAGGCATCCATGTCCAGCGAGATATATAATGGATTCTTGAAAGTGGGGATCGCGTCCAAATCCAAGCCTTTCATCTGATGGACCTCCACCCCAAATTTCTCTGCCTGCGCTGCCTGGTGGGGATTCAGGGTCCGGATACCAACCTGTACCAGCTTCGCCGCCAACCCGTTTTCCATAATCCGGGCAAACGGGCAGGCGTGGGAATATTTATCGCCTTCGTAGTTGTCGTATAGATCGCTATGGGCGTCGATATGGAGGATATCCAATTGCGGATACTGCCCATGGTACGCCCTGATGATGGGATACGTAATGGAATGGTCCCCGCCCAGGGTCAGGACCCTGGCGTTTTGATCCAGGTGCTTTGCGGTAATGGCCTCGATGTCGAAATACCCGTCGATTTCAAAGTCCCCTTGGTCCTCAACCTGCGAACTATCAATCGAAGTTAAGAACTCGGTATACAAATTGGAGGAACCGCTGTGCAAGGCCTCCCGAATAAGAGGGGGCGCCAGTTCGGGACCTCGCTGGTAGGACGATTTTTCATCGAACTGTATTCCCTGAATGAATACTCTTTTTTTCAAATCGCATGATTTTTGCCAACGCCGCGGCGAATGCTTTTATACTACCGATCGTACGGTTATCTCTGGAAAAGATTAAGCACCTTGCCCAAATGTTAATGCGTTTAGTTTTTCTTTTTTGTTGATGTTTTATCCAGGATATTTACCGTTGGGATATTTACGATTTCAAACGTTGAGGAAGCCAAAAGAACTTTGCCATTAGACTGCTGAATTCGTTTTCCGATTTCTTCATTCAGCAGGTGCTTGGTAAACCTTCGTTTTTTGTAGTCAACGATATACCTCAGGTTAAACTGAATCCAATTATCTGTCATTGTGATAGCCAGTGTGGGATCTACTTGTGCGTTTTCGATATAATACTTCTCCACAACATGTTTCCATTCAGACACCGATGCCCTCACGTATTCCGATAGGTGTTTCTGTGCGACCGATATTACAATGTCTTTTGCCAATTCCAGATCGGATCCGTATCGTATCGGCAGATTGAATTCGTCCCATACAAAGGGAAAATCTTTGGAATAATTGTATACCGGACCCTTGAAGACAAAAGCATTGCTTAGTTTAACAATACGTCCGCTGTAGTTATCGCTGGAGATCCACTGCCCTATTTCCATCATGGTAGTGTAAATACTATCAATGTCGATGACGTCTCCTTTAATCCCATTTATTTCAATCCTGTCGCCCGGCTTGTACACCCGGACAAAGAAGATGTAGAAGGAACCGGCGATACTCAAAATCAGTTCCTGCAGGGTTATTGTTATGCCAGCCGTCAGTAAGCCAATGGCCAGCCCAAAGTCCTTAATGCTACCTGAGAAGTACGTAATGGTAACCAGGATCGCAAGAAAATAGCCGATAATTTCAATGCCTTTTTGAGATTTATAGCGAAGCGAATTATCCGGGAGCCGCCTTTTGAGAACCCTTCTTACCCAGGTAACGATTGAGAATATCAGTAAGATCCACACCAGGTACTTAACGAGGCTCGTAAGGATGGGGTATTGGGCAAACCAGTTATTTATTTCCTCTATCAATGCTTGAATGTTAAATTCACGAGACGGCTCGGTAAACCACAAGTAATACGCCGACCAAAAAAAATATCAAAATTATCCCTGTCGGAGTCTGAGTATTTCCTTGCTATCAGGGTTAGGGGACAAAACATTCTGAAAACCAGGAGGGTTATTCCTTCACCGATAACCAATGCAATCCCAAGCCAGGTATAGCGATTAACCCGGTTCGCAAGGCCCGAATAAAGCACATAGAAAATTATAATTACAAAAAAGATCCAAGTAAGGGTGTGAAACAACTTAATTGTAAGGAGTTTTCCTGTTGGATTCATAGGAGCCTTCTCGAGTAGGATTTACAACGGTATTTGCTTGACTAGTTCTAAAAAAACAGCAGCCAGGTTTTTCCGTCCTATAAGCATTTGGCTTTACCTGATGCCGCAGAATGTTTTTACTTTCCATTCCCAATAAAATCGACGTAAAACCAATTAAAGTTAGGGAAAAAAGATCAAGGTGGGTATAAGGTCGTAAAGTCGCAAACCTGTTCCCTAAACGGTGAATCCAATCACAATTTTTCCCGAATGGCCTTTCGCCCATAGTATATGCCAAATACACAAGTTACAATTGCAAACATAATCCCGTATTCACCAAGCCAGTATTCCGCACCTTCGACCTCAGTTGTGAGAGGCGGAAATATCTTTTGAATATAAACATTGCTCACGGCGTGGAAGATCACGGCCGGCCAAAGGCTATTGGATTTAAAAGTGTAATAGGTCATGATAAAAGACATCGAAATAATAACCACATAAAACGCAGTCATTTCCAACGCGACATTTTCCCCGTAATACACGATAAGTGGCCAGTGCCAGGATGCCCAGATAATTCCGCTGAAAAGCGAAACGCCCGTCACGGGAAGCACTTTCCGCACTTCATAAATAAAAAACCCGCGCCATCCGATTTCTTCCCCTAAGGTCGTTGCCATGGACCGTATTACGCCAACAGTTCCCAACAAGGCAAAAGCGATGATTGCGGCAATGAACGGATTGAGTGACCCTATTCCCATCAACCCAAGTTCTCTGGCCCAGTCCAAAACCAATTCCCCACTGGCCAATCCGCCAAATCCAAGAACCCAGAGTAGCAGATAGGTCAGCAAGGCGTAGCAGGCAGGAACGAAATACGACAGGCGAATGTATTTCCAGTTCCCCCAATTCCAATTGAGCGTAGAGACGGATCTTCCTGTTAATTTGAGGGTCATGAAGGCGGCTAAAGCCGGACACCACATAAGGGCTCCAATGTATATACTGGAAGGATATAAATGGACGATTGCGTAATGGAATATCGAACTTGTAATGGCGGTAATTGCCAGGAAAATTAAGATGGTTTTCCAGGCTTTTTTACCCCCGGGCCGGTCTTTGGGCATGTCTGTTTGGTTACTCTTTTTAGACGAGGGGATACCGCTATTGTTACATGGCGCCGGAAGGGAAGTATTCCGGGTATTTTTCTGCCCTATGGAATCGGTTACGACTTTTGCTGCCTTTTCAGGATTTTGACAATTCGGTTATTGATGATTTGCGACAGGTTCCAGTTGTACAGTTTCGGGTCAGTGGTGCTATAGAATTCAACAATAATGGCATCCAAATCTTTATGGTATTTTGCAAAACTCTGGTATCCGGGAACCCAACCGGAATGTTCATACTCATAGACGGAAGCATAGATTTCCTGTTCCCCCTGTCCGAATACCGATCCGTCGTTCAAAGCCCTCAGGAAAGTCCCCACGTCCTCTGCGGTGGCGTGCATGCCAAAATCGTTTGTCTTTAAATCATGGGGATACCCTACATGATACCCACTCATCACATCCTCTGTATTTACTTTGCTCAGGGAAGCGAAGGTGTTGTTGAGGTTTAACGGCACCAGGATTTCTTCCTGGATGAATCGGAAGTTATCATACCCCAGTACGTCATCCATGATCTTATTGATCAGCAGGTAATTCGTATTGCAATACTCATAATCTTCTCCGGGTTCAAAGTTGGCCGGTTTGCCCTCAATCAGGGCAAGGCTTTCTTCGAAGGTTTCGGTTGGATCGGCCCAAAAGTTCGGTGCGTCCGTAAAATTGGGAATGCCACTTCTGTGCTGGATCATCTGCCTCAAAGTGATCTTGTCTGCGTTTTCGATTGTTCCCACGAGTTCCGGTAAATAATCAGCGAGGGTCTTATCCAGGGAAAGCCGTCCGCCGGCCACCAGTTTGGTAACCGCCACAGCGTCGTACAATTTGCTGATGCTGGCAATCTTAAACAGGGCCTGGGGCCTGGCAGGTATCCGGGCGTCCCTGTCGTGCCAGCCCGAAGCGAAATACTGCGGGGGTTGCCCCCCCTGGTCCACATACACAACCATACCGTCAAATCCGTGGCCAATGGCCTGGTCCAACTGTTCCTGAACGGTATCGGGCAGCGGAAGTATCCACGCCTTCACCAAAAGCCATGGTACAAAGAACAGGGAGATAGCTGTTCCCAGAAATAGCGCTATCCTAATAATCTGTTTGGTTCGTTTCTTACTCATTTGATCTAAGGCCCGTTTGCCCCTTGATATAATTGCTCATTAGGCCCGGAGTTTCATGCCCCTCCGGCCTTGTTTCTTCTTATTCAGGCTCTATTTGTACTATGATTCTTTTATATCTGGACAGGGACGGCGTTCCTTTATCTGTCACTCTCAGAATAATATGAATCGTTTCGGCCTTATTTACACTGGGAACTACTCCGTGAATTCTATGGGCATTTTCCGGTTGACTGAGTTCAAACTCCCCTTTATAAGTGCCTGCTTCGGGGTAAGGAAACCATAAAAAACTCAAACTATCACCATCAGGGTCCGATGAATTCGAAGCATCCAACATAAAAGATTCCCCGGATTTCACGCTCATTTTTTCAGGGTGTGATACTATGGGTATGGGCGGATGGTTGGCTTCTTCAAATGGCATTATGCTCCAATCCATTCGCGCTGCAAAATCATGTTGAAAATCGTCCCTCCACCGCCATAGGGTTTCTTTATACCCGTTGAAAACAGTTGTGTCTTTTTTTACACTCCGTCCATATGTATCCGGGATATAGCGTATGTAGTGGTCTGTGGCATTTGTCCAAATGGGTCTTGTTTCAG
>CAXQQM010000061.1:0-4567 GCA_964226055.1 Robiginitalea sp.
CGAGTATCTGCCCCTTCCATGGCAGCAGGTCTGCTGGATCCTTGCGGCGCCGGCGCGAGCGCACTACTCCCGCTGACCAGTACCAATGCGAGGCATCCTTTAAGAGCGTACATTATGAAGATGACAAGGGCAACAACATTAAAGAGATCATTCAGCATAACTTCGAGAAAGGCAAGAATATACTCGAAGGACTGGAGGAATACGACGCCTTCACGGATTGGGATAACAGCTCCAATACCGTAGGTATCTTCAAGGAATTTGACAGGCAATACCCAAACAGTAAATTCATCCTGAACACCAGGGACCTGGAGAGTTGGTTGGACAGCAGGGAAAGGCACGTTTTAAAGAACCAGCAAACCGTTAGGGATATACCCGACTCGGGCCTCACCTGGCTGGAAGTAGACCGGGAAGGCTGGACCCAGCACTTTAAAGAGCATCACCGCGAGGCCATGGAGCATTTTAAGGGCCGGCCCGATGACCTACTGGTCATCGACGTCGTCAATGGCGATGGTTGGGAGAAGTTGTGTCCATTCCTGGGGGTACCCATACCCGGTTCTCCTTTTCCCAAAAGGAATGTCAGCCCGCAGAACAAACCGCCCCTGAAAAGGTTTTTACTGAAAATTTTCCGACAACTCCCCAGGCCCGTGAAACGCAGGATTGCAAAGGCATTGCTCGATTAGCAGCGGAGTGCGGATTTCCGGCTCCCCTGAATGTTAAGTGGCGGCCTATACTTCTTCCAAATTCATCTTTTCCTGCTGCTTTGCGAATTTACCTCGAACCCTATAGGAGAATCCCTACCCGGGGTTCATTATCGTGCAGTTCATCGATTTTTTTCCCAAAAATCTGTTAAACGGGTTACTTTCGACGTCCAGTTGCAGAGTTTTGCGCGTATTCGAATGAGATTTGCGTGAAGTTTGCCCCGATCGAACCATCCAAGGTGCTTTATCAACAATCAGATGTTGGTATTTTTTTTGTCCCTGACCGTGCAGTTCATCGATTTTATTGCAATTTTCATCGACTAATCAAAGTTATTGAATGAAGTAAGCACCATATCTTAAAACCCTACTTTGACTCATGAGATTTCACCCCACTCGAATCTATCAGAGCCAGATATTTTTTATCCTATTTGCACTGACATTTTTAATTGCCTGTTCCAAGGATTCCGACATCCTGGACTACACCACTGCCAACGGAGGTTCCCAAACCGTTGAACAACAGGAAGAAGACGCTGAATCCGAATCGGATTCCGAAGAAACTGAAGGCGAAGAATCTACTGCGGAAGAGGAAACCACTGAAGAGGAAACGACCGAAGAAGGAACCGCCGGGGAGGAAACGCCCGGAGAGGAAACTACAGACCCCGATGGGGAATCGGGCATGGAAGAGGGTTTTGAGAGCCGGACTACGGCCTTCCCTCCTTCGGATGACGCGTACACTGAAAGCGGGAAAAGCTACAATGAGTCGCTGATCCGCCTGGAAGAGGGAAATCGCACGAGCTACTTGTTATTTGACCTCTCCCCCATAGCGGATGCCGGCGGGTATATTACCGACGTGAATTTCCAATTCTCTGTGCGAAATGACGGGGGAGACGGAATCATCGAAGTATACCGGGGTACCTCAACCAACTGGAGCGAGGCCAGCCTCGATCCCAATTCCGCCCCGGCTAATGATATCCTCCTAGGATCCATCAACGATGAATACATTGCCGGAAGCACACAGGAAATAGTATTGAGCGCTGCCGATATGCCGGCAGAGAAAACGACCATCATCCTCTACCACGCCAACGGAAACGACCTGGCCATCGCCTCCAAGGAGCACGCTTCCAAGGCATGGCCCAAATTGATCGTAACCTACAACCTGCCCCAGGAAGCAGCTGAAATCGAGGTAGAAGAACCCACTACCGAATCGACCTCCGAAAGCGCCGAAAACGCCGCCCCTAACGCAGTGGCCACGGCTACCCCGGTCTCCGGTCAGGCGCCCCTGACCGTTTCGTTCAGCGGGAAGGATTCCTCGGATGACGTATCCATCCAGAACTATGCCTGGGACTTTAAGGACGGCCAGGGCTCAACAGCCATCAACCCGGAGCACACCTTTACCGAGGCCGGCAGCTATCTGGTGACCCTGACGGTTAAGGATGCCGCAGGGCTTTCCGACCAGGCCACCGTGACCATCACCGTTGAGGAACCCGACAATGCCGCACCGGTTGCGCGTGCCAACGCCAATACCACCGAAGGCCCGGCCCCGCTGGAAGTCCTTTTCAATGCGGACAGCTCCTCGGACGACCAGGGCATCACCTCCTATCAATGGAATTTTGGCGATGGCACCAGCAGTACCAACAAAAACCCGTCAAAAACATTTTCCGAAGCCGGCCAGTACACTGTACGGCTGACGGTTAAGGATGCCGATGGCGCCACGGATACGGATACCCTGACCATCACCGTTACCGAATCACAAGCGGCCAACCAGGCACCTGTTGCGGTAGCCAAGGCATCGGTTCTCAGCGGAAACGCCCCCCTGGATGTGCAGTTTAATTCGAACGACTCGTCGGACGACAACGGGATTGTCTCCTACTATTGGGATTTCAGCACGGACGACCCCTCCTCTGCCAAAAACCCTGTTCGCACCTTTACCGAACCGGGCACCTATGAAGTTTCACTTACCGTGAAAGATGCTGCCGGGTTAAGCGATACGGACAACCTGACCATCGAGGTTTCGGGCACTACATCCGGAGGAGGTTCCGGTGGAAGCACAGGTGGTAGCACCGGTGGAAGCACTGGTGGAAGCACCGAAGGGGGCACCAGCACCACGGCCGGCGACTATCCTGCAGGTGCCGTATTGGCCTCGAGTTTTGGCTGGAACGCCCAGGATGCTACCGAGGCCTTTGAAAATGCCATCAAATCCAACAGCAATTATATTGTAATTGACAAAAAGGCCAGCGACTGGATCATAAAACCCACCCGTTTGTTCGATATCAAGAACAAGACGATCTTCTTTGAACCCGGGGTGGTCTTGCGGGCCAAGAGCGGAGCGTTTGGTGATTCCCACGCCGTATTGTGGATGCTTACACGCGCAAGCAACGTGACAATCGAAGGCTATGGTGCCACGCTCAGGATGAATAAATCCGAATACAGCGGGGAGTTCCGTCACGCCTTCCTGCTGGATCATTGTCAGGGCATAACCGTTCGGGGGCTGACATTCCGGGACAGTGGCGGGGATGGCATTAATATTAATAGCTATACCGACGGTGGTTACTCCCAGAATATCACCATCGAAGATGTCAAGAGCATCAACAACAAACGTCAGGGCATGAGCATTATCAGCGCCCAGGACGTATGGGTTCGGAACTCGGAATTCCTGAGCACGAGCGGGGCACAACCGGAGGCCGGCGTGGACCTGGAGCCGAATAAGCCCAACCAGCGCCTGGTGAATATCAACTTCAGCGGTTGCCAGTTCAGGAACAACAATTTTGCAGGGTTTAAAATAGCTCCCTTCCTGATGAATGCGGGTTCTATGCCGATAAGCGTCAAGGTTGTGAATTCAAAGTTCAGTTACAACAGCAAGTCTACGAATCACACCAAGCCCCGGGCTGAAATTTTCCTCGGGGCCAGCGATTCGTTTGGCCAGGTAAAAGGGTCCGTTTTGTTCGATCGGGTGACTTTTGAAGGAACGCACTCACATATTATCAAAAGCCAGAAACCTACGGATGCCTATAGCGTGGAATTCCGGGATTGTGTGGGGACCAACCTGGTGAAGGATGTCAATGTGTCGCCCATATTCCTTGAGGGCAAGGCAGTTGCCAATAACTTAGGAGGTTTCATCTTCAACAATTTTTACCTGCAGTACAGCCGGAACCAGCCTTTCCTGACAATCAATACACCACCGGGGACGATTGTAAAAGATGTGATCGGGACATTTACCGTAAAAGAACCCTATGATAACCCCCCTTCATATAATAACCGGGCGAACCCGTCAAACCCCGCAAACATCAACGTAAATATCAACTACACCCATATCAATTGACAAAAATCCCCCGCTATCGGGGAATTTTTGTTATCTGTAAATCTACGTTTTCGTTGTCCGATGCATCGATGTTGATATAATCGAAAAGGCGTGCCTGTTGATTCTTTCGTTTCACCGTAATATTGCCATGCATATCTTTTAATCTATCCGGGATCCAGCGGGTGCCCCGTACGCGGAAAACCGGGACATCGCTTTCGTACTCCAGGACCACATCGGTAAAGGTAAACCCTCCCGGACTGGACGCAATCTTGTAATGCGGCACTTCCAGGAATATCGCCGACATCCCGCTATTCCGGCAAATATTCTGGGCCACTACATTCTTGAAGTACACGTGGAACCCCTCAGCGTTTTTTCTGGAGACCAGCAGCCCCCAGTTTGAATCCTTCACCAGGATGTCCTCAAAGTGGATCGTCCCCCCAACCGGATCGGTCTTATGGGAGTGGATGGTGATTTCGGCTCGTACTTTCGGGTTGTCCCTGGAGAAGTTGTCAATCAGGATACAGTCCTTGAAACGGACCGATATAGGTTCCGAACTCCCGGTTAAATTATG
>CAXQQM010000062.1:0-19892 GCA_964226055.1 Robiginitalea sp.
CCGCTCGCGAAAGGCAGTTGAAAAGTTAGGGGCCCGCCTGGAAGGCGTACTTCGCAAAAATGTGTACCTGGACGACGGTTTTAAAAGAAACACCTGCGTCTATGGGTTACTGCGGGAAGAATGGAAGGGCTTCAGCCCCGAACGACCCGCCCGGGATGTTTCGGGTTAGTTTCCGTCATTCAAACTGTCATTCTCCACGCGATCTGCTACCGGTTTGAAATATTCAATCTGGCGCACGACAAATGTATTTTCCGGGGTGATCACCTGCCGAACCCAATTTCCGTGGCCGCTGCCGTCCATTTGGTAAACGTAACTCCGGATTTCCTTTCGTTCGCCCTGAGAACCATTTTTACCGGTTGCATGGATCGTTGTGGTTTCTGTTTCGGGAAGGTTCTGGTCGTTATAGCTGACCTCCCGGGTGCTCACCGGGACAAATGATTTCTTTTCCCCATCATAGGTAAAGGTCACTTCCCTGAGGAGTTTTCCCTGCTCGTCCAGGGTGCGTTCCGCGGCATTAACCGGTGTACCCCTGAGGTATTCCTTCACGAGTTCAGTGGTGGTTCTACCCGCTTCCCCCTTCTTCTGGGACGTTCGGATGCTTTTGTGCAGTTCGCCGTTTTTCATAAAACTCCGGGTCGCTTCATTTTTGAATTCAGCGTATTCCACCGAAGTCTCGTCCACCCCTTCCGCATCCGTGCGCACGATGCGCTCCAATCGGCCCGCTTCACCTAAGTAGTAGGCCACCTGTTCCTGGAAGGACCTGTCGTAGGAAACGATGCGTTCCAGCAACCGGGGCTGCCCCACAGTATCCCGCGAATAAAAATGGGCGATAGAAGTCTGGGCGTCGAATTTCCCGTCCCGGTATACTTCATCCCGCCTTTCGGTCAGCAGGGAATCCGAAAAACGGTAATAGGTAATGTCGTAATCCGAGTCATTGTAGCGGGTTTGTGACTTAACAAGCCTTCCTTCCCGGTCGAACTCAAAAGTTTCCGCCCCGTAGTTCGCCTTGACCACACACGACTTTACCGGCCCGAGCAGCTGGAAATCGCTTCGGCTGAAAGACTCGGGTTCCTGGGATCTCAGGGAGTGGCCCATCAGCGTAAAAACAAGCGACATGCAGGCAAGGTAGTGATGCTTCATAACGTAAAATTACTGCTTCCCGGGTAAAGGCGAAACCTTGATTCCCAAAAATAAAAAGGGCGGAAAATGAATCCGCCCTTATTGCTAACGCCTGAGTTTGGCGTTTCTTATTTCACTTCCTCAAAATCGACGTCCTCCACGTTATCTCCTTCCGCGGCGTCTCCCGAGTCAGTTGCCTGCCCGGCACCGTCTGCTCCCGGTTGCTGGGCCTCGGCCTGTGCCTTGTACATTTCCTCTGAAGCGTTCTTCCAGGCTTCGTTGATTTTGTCCAGGGCCGGCTGGATCACATCGGTATCCTTGCTCTCATAAGCTTTTTTAAGCTCCTCGAGTGCGGATTCGATTTCCTGCTTCTTGTCTGCCGACAACTTATCGCCGAATTCCTCCAGTTGTTTATCCGTTTGGAAAATCATCTGGTCAGCCTCATTCAGCTTGTCGACTTTCTCTTTTGCCTTCTTATCCGCTTCGGCATTCGCCTCGGCTTCAGACTTCATACGCTCGATCTCTTCCTCGGTAAGGCCTGAGGATGCTTCGATCCGGATGTCCTGGGACTTCCCTGTTGCTTTATCCGTAGCAGAAACCTTGATAATCCCGTTGGCGTCGATGTCAAAAGTCACCTCAATCTGCGGCGTGCCACGTGGAGCCGGCGGGATGCCGTCCAGGTGGAATCGCCCGATGGTCTTGTTGTCCTGGGCCATGGGGCGTTCGCCCTGGAGCACGTGGATTTCCACGGAAGGCTGGTTGTCGGCCGCGGTGGAAAACACCTGTGACTTCTTGGTCGGGATGGTCGTGTTTGCCTCGATAAGCTTCGTGTTCACGCCTCCCATCGTTTCGATACCCAGTGAAAGCGGGGTTACATCAAGGAGAAGGACGTCTTTGACATCCCCGGTCAGAACGCCCCCCTGGATGGCCGCACCAATGGCAACCACCTCGTCCGGGTTCACGCCCTTGGAAGGTTTTTTCCCGAAGAATTTCTCAACTGCTTCCTGCACGGCAGGGATCCGCGTGGATCCACCCACCAGGATAATCTCATCGATGTCGCTCTTGGAAAGGCCAGCCGTTTTCAGGGCCGATTCGCAAGGGGCGATGGTCCGCTTAACCAGGTCTTCGATCAGTTGTTCGAATTTGGAGCGGGATAAGGTCCGTACCAGGTGCTTGGGCCCGGAAGAAGTCGCCGTGATATACGGCAGGTTGATCTCCGTCTGTGAAGAAGAAGACAATTCGATCTTGGCCTTTTCCGCAGCTTCCCTGAGGCGCTGCAGCGCCATGGCATCTTCCCGCAGGTCCATGCCTTCTTCCTTCTTGAATTCATCCGCGAGCCAGTCAATAATCTTCTGGTCTACATCGTCCCCGCCCAGGTGGGTATCCCCGTCTGTGGCGAGTACTTCAAAAACCCCGTCCCCGAGTTCCAGGATGGATACGTCATGCGTTCCTCCTCCAAAGTCAAAAACTACGATTTTCTGGTCCTGGTCCTTCTTGTCCAGACCGTATGCCAGGGAAGCCGCAGTGGGCTCGTTGATAATCCGCTCTACTTTAAGTCCCGCAATTTCACCGGCTTCTTTGGTAGCCTGCCGCTGGGAATCGTTGAAGTAGGCCGGGACGGTAATTACCGCACGGTTGACAGATTGCCCGAGGTAGTCTTCGGCTGTCTTCTTCATTTTCTGCAGGATCATCGCAGAGAGTTCCTGAGGGGTGTAAAGGCGTCCGTCCACATCCACCCTAGGAGTATTGTTATCTCCTTTGACGACTTTGTAAGGAACCCGCTCTGCTTCCTTCTGGGATTCCGAATATTTGTTCCCCATAAATCGTTTTATGGAGTATATGGTTTTGTTCGGGTTGGTCACCGCCTGCCGCTTGGCCGGGTCGCCCACCTTGATCTCACCGCCTTCTACAAAGGCGATCACGGAAGGGGTCGTACGCTTGCCCTCGGCATTCGGGATTACCACAGGCTCATTGCCCTCCATCACGGAGACGCAGGAGTTCGTGGTACCTAAATCTATTCCGATAATCTTACTCATTCCTGTAATTTTATTATTAGTGTATTGCTTTCCGGTCGCTCTGTAAGTGTCAAACAATATGCCATTGCACAAAAACTGACATACTGTCACAAACATCCCGGAAAAGCCTGCCGACAGGGGCTTTCAGCAAAAGTGGATAGCTGCTGTATATTTTCCATCTGCATGGGGCGTACTCCTGCGAAGCTTTGTATTTTCGTAACGATAAAACAAAGGGTATGGAGTGCATCAGTGTTTTCGATATGCTGAAGGTCGGAATCGGCCCGTCCAGTTCCCATACGCTGGGGCCCTGGAAAGCCGCCTTGCGCTTCCTCGGGGATTTGCGCAAAACGGAAAAGCTGGAACGGGTAATCCGGGTCCGCGTCCTTTTGTACGGATCTCTTTCGCTCACCGGCAGGGGACACGCCACGGACCTGGCCGTGCAGATGGGTCTCTGCGGGGCCGATCCGGAAACCGTCCCCATCGAATCCGTTTCCTCCACCATCGAGGAGATTCGGGAAAGGGGCGAGCTGCTCCTTGGGGGATCCCATCCGGTGCAATTTGACCCGAAATCCGATATCAGCTTCCACAGGAAGTTCCTCCCCTTCCACGCCAACGGACTGACCTTTGAAGCCCATTTCAGCGATGGGAAAAAACGTTCAGAAACCTATTATTCCATAGGCGGTGGATTTGTGGTCAAAAAGGAACAGGAGAACGCCAAACGCAAAAAGCAGGCGTTCAACCAATTCCCCTACCCCTCCAGTACGGGGGCGGAATTATTGAACCATTGCGAAAACGCCGGTATGCCCATTTCGGATATCGTCCTGGAGAACGAGCGCTCCCTGAGGTCCGATGCAGATATCGACGCCGGGTTGCAACGCATCTGGGAGGTAATGCTCGAATCCATTTACGAAGGCTGCCATACCCCGGGGGAATTGCCCGGGGGGCTCCGTGTGAAACGCCGTTCAGCAGAAATCTACCAGAACCTGCAGGGGGATTCGCCCTATACCGGGCCGAAAGACTGGCCCGCATCCATCCGGAATACCCGGGTGCAGTTCCGGCAAATCCTGAAATGGGTGAGTTGCTTTGCCTTGAGCGTCAACGAAGTCAACGCCAGCCTCGGACGGATCGTTACGGCTCCCACCAATGGGAGTGCCGGGGTCATCCCGGCAGTGCTGATGTACTACCTGGTCATCGAAAACCACCAGGCTGGATTTCCGGAAATCAAGCGATTCCTGCTGGTAGCCGGTGAAATTGGAAGCCTGTTTAAAAAAGGGGCCACCATCTCCGCTGCCATGGGAGGGTGCCAGGCGGAGATCGGGGTATCTTCCGCCATGGCGGCCGGGGCGCTGACTGAACTGCTGGGGGGTACGCCGGCCCAGGTACTGATGGCCGCCGAAATTGCGATGGAACACCACCTGGGGCTCACCTGCGACCCAATTGCCGGTTTGGTCCAGATCCCGTGCATCGAACGCAACTCCATGGGCGCCATCAAGGCGATCAATGCAGCGGAACTCGCCCTGGGGTCCGACGCGGCCAATGCAAAAGTACCTTTCGACAAGGTGGTCCAGACCATGTGGGAAACGGCCCGGGACATGAACTCTAAATACAAGGAAACTTCCGAAGGGGGGCTTGCCGTAGGGGTCAACCTCAGCGACTGTTGATAAACGGTAAATTACCTGCCGGTTCGCTGGATGCCTGTGCAAAAGAACCTAGAGGCAATTCTCACGACGGCGCGTATCCACGATATATATAATCTTCCAGGTACTTTCGTCACGGTAAAGCTGAAAAGAATTCACCCCGCAATGGCTGAATTTCCCGCCCACATAGAATTCGTAGGGGGTCCATGCATGCGCCAGGTTCCCGTCCACCCGGATTTTGTAATCGAGCAACCGCTCTTCGATGGCCACCGAATCCGGGATGCCGGCAATGGATACTAAAAAATCGGCCATCGGCTGGGAACGCACTACGGTCTTTCCTTCCGGGTTGGTCCCGACCGTCTGCAAGAGTACTTCGTCCCCAAGAACGGTTTTCATCCCAGTCGTATCCCGGTGGTGAAAGCCCTGAAAGAAGCGGTCGATACTGGAGCGTACCGCGGCTTCTGCATCTTTTTGTGCCTGGCCTATATGCCCGGACAGGAGGATAATAACAACGGCGATGCGAAAAAGGAAAACATTCATTGCAACGGGTTTAATTCCCCAAATGTAGCGTATTCCGGTGAATCACCGGGGCGCGGGCCTTCGGGCAGACACGGTAAAATTGTGTACTTTTAGGCGCCTTAAACCGCCAATCTATGTCCGTTTCAAAGAAAGAATACAAAAGGATTACTGTCCGGTCGCTCGTGGAGATGAAGCAACAGGGCGAAAAAATTTCGATGCTCACTGCCTACGATTATTCGATGGCCCGCATCGTGGATGCTGCGCAGGTGGATGTAATCCTGGTCGGGGATTCCGCAAGTAATGTCATGGCGGGGCACGAAACCACCCTGCCTATCACCCTGGACCAGATGATCTACCACGCGAGTTCGGTAATCCGCGCCGTGGACCGGGCACTCGTCGTTGTGGATATCCCCTTCGGCTCCTACCAAAGCGACCCGAAGGAGGCCCTCCGCTCGGCCATCCGTATCATGAAGGAGAGCGGGGCGCACGCCGTGAAGGTCGAAGGCGGGGAAGAGGTCAAGGAGTCCGTAAAGCGCATCCTGAATGCAGGGATCCCGGTCATGGGCCACCTCGGGCTGACCCCCCAGAGCATTTACAAATTCGGCACGTACACGGTACGGGCCAAGGAAGAGGCCGAAGCCCGCAAACTCGTAGAAGATGCCAAGCTGTTGGAACGCCTCGGCTGCTTTGCCATAGTCCTGGAAAAAATCCCGGCGGAACTCACCAAGAAGGTCTCTGAGAAACTCACCATCCCCACTATCGGCATCGGCGGGGGCGTCCATGCGGACGGCCAGGTGCTGGTTATCCACGACCTGTTGGGGATGACCCACGAATTCAACCCGCGATTTTTGCGCAGGTATATGAACTTGTATGAAGAAATGGGACAGGCCATCGGGCAGTATGTAAGCGATGTCAAATCGAAGAATTTCCCCAACACGGACGAACAGTACTAGCCGGCTCCAAGCTCTTTCCGGAAACCTGGGGCCTGCCGCACCCGCCCTGCCTCATTTTACCTCCCTCCCATGAACGGCCCGAAAACACATCCTGGAAACCTGACGGTCCTCTATGAGGACAACCACCTGATCGCCGTATGCAAGCGGGCAGGCGATATCGTCCAGGGCGACAAAACGGGGGATACCCCGCTGCCGGAAACCGTCAAAGAGTATATCGCGCATAAATACCAGAAGCCCGGAAAAGTTTTCCTGGGGGTCGTCCACAGGCTGGACCGGCCCACCACCGGCGTGGTGATCTTTGCGCGAACTTCCAAAGCGCTCAGCCGGATGAACCGGTTGTTTGCGGAGGGCAATACGAGTAAAACCTACTGGGCCCTGGTGGGAACCCCGCCTCCTGAAACAGCTGGCCGTTTGGTGCATTGGCTGGAACGCAACCAAAAGCAGAACAAGTCCTATGCCCGGCCCAAACAAGTCCCCGGAAGCAAGCAGGCCATCCTCAATTACCGAATGCTCCACAGCCTGGATCGGTACCACCTTTTGGAAATCGACCTGGAAACCGGCAGGCACCACCAGATACGGGCCCAACTCGCCTCCATCGGGTGCCCGATAAAAGGGGACCTGAAATACGGCTTCCCCAGGAGCAACCCGGACGGGGGCATTCACCTGCACGCCCGGAAACTGGAGTTTGTACACCCCGTGCGCCAGGAGCCCGTCAGTATCCTGGCTCCCTTGCCAGATGACCCGCTCTGGGGGGCTTGTGGGAAACTAGGTTGATTTGAGAATTTGTGAATTTGCCAATGAGGTAGTTTGCTAATGAAGTAATTTGGAAATCGCAATGAGCTAATTGGCTTACTAACAATTAAGATATAAATCCGGGGTCTGGAATTCAACCGGCTCTTTGAATCCTCCGGGGCTCATTGAGTTACAGCGCGCAATCTTCAAATTTTCAAATCGGCGCATCTTCAAATCACCCAATCCCCATTTTCAAATTGCCAAATTGGCAAATTTTCAAATCACCGAGCCATGGCCAGGGCCTTCTCCCGAATAATATCCGCTACCGGCCGGCCTTGCAGGTGGCTTTCGAGCCAGGACAGTATATCCAGGTACAGGAATGCCCGTTTCTCGTAGGGGTGGTCTTCATAGACCTTGAGGCGGTCGTATAGCTCCTGAAATGCATCCTTGAGCTCGTGTGGGTAAATCGACCCCATTTTCCTGAGGAATTTGATCATCTCCCGCTGCACCGCGTGCAATTCGTTCATTTTCAGCAGGAATTTATAGGTGCTTTTGAGTTGCACCTCCAGGTGGTAGTCCATCCCAGCCTCGTAGTGCGCCACCAGGCTCAGGACCCGGGCAAAGCACATCAGATCCTCCCGTACCTTCAGGCTCTTATTCTGGATGATTTTTTTGAGGTAGAGGATGCAGTTTTTATGGTCCCCGTTCCCGAAATACAGGCACGCGATTTTGTAGTAGAACAACATGATGTGGTGCTGGTCCAGCCGCTGCCGGTGCTTCGCGATGCCGTATTCGACAATGCGCACCAACTGCAGGCCCTTGCGGAAAGTTCCCTCCAGAAAATGCAGGTTGAGTTTGTTGGCGTTTACATAGAGGAAGCTCAGGGAGGCTACGTTGTCGTTTTTGGGGAAATCCTTACCGGAAATAACCGTTTCCATATGCTCCAGCGTGCTGCGGAACTGGCTGCTGTATTGGACGTAGAACAGGGATTCCAGCAGATAGTTGTTTCCCTTGAGGTAGAACACAGGGTTCAGGCAAATCTGATCCGGGTTGTCGTTGAACAGGCTCACCCACTTGTGTGCATAGCGGTATGCGGATAAAAAATCCTGGATCAGAAAACTATACCACAAATGCGCCTTATACAACCAGAGCTTTTCGCGGAACCCCAACTGGTCCAGGCGGTATTCCGGCAGGTGCTCGTCAAAATACTCGGTGACCTTCCGGTAATCTTCATCGCTGCGGACGTAGCCCACCTGCAGCATCATCCCGTATAGCTGCAGGGAGAGGTTGGAGAGCTTGCTGGTGATATTGTTCAGGTCGGCCAGGCGCTCAGCTTCAGCGGTGAGCTCCAGGGCCCGGTCCGGGAGGCTTCGGGTGATGTACTGCGTTTCGATAATCTTTTCGAGCTCCACGATTTCAAAAGCGATATTCTTTTCCTCGTGTTCCGTGGCGGTGGCCTTGACCTTTTCCAGGATTTTCAAGCTCTGTTTATAAAGGCCCTTCTGGTAGAGGATAGTGGCAAAATCGAGTTGTTCCCGGATTTGTACACGGATATTCTGGTTAACCGGATTCAGGCGCAGGCTGATGAGGATCTGTTTGTAGAGGTGCGCCTTGAGGTTGGACAACTGGGATTTTTTGACAATGCCACTCTCCAGGATGGCCTCTTCGTCATAGGCTTTGTGCTTGTCCAGTAAATTGAACAGGGCCAGGAATTTGGCATCCGTGTTGACGCCCAACCGGCCCACATAGAGTTTGAATTGGCGCTTTTCCGATTTGGACAGGGATTTCACCAAAATGAACAGGGCGTCTTTATGGGTATTCGTCATCGTAATAATTATATATTAAGTCCCTGTTATTCAATATGGTATGAATAGCAAACTGATCCTTAACATTGTAAATGGACAGGCGGATATCCCGGATTCCAACCCACTCCCGTTATCTTCGTTAATTGGTGATTAAAAGTATGTAAATATAATGAGCAAAGATAAGGTACAGATTTTTGACACAACCCTCAGGGACGGCGAACAGGTCCCGGGTTGCAAACTGGATACGGAGCAGAAGCTGATAATCGCCGAACGCCTGGATGCGCTGGGTGTGGATGTGATCGAAGCGGGCTTCCCGATTTCAAGCCCCGGGGATTTCAAATCTGTTTCGGAAATCTCCCGCCTGGTGAAGAACGCGACGGTCTGCGGGTTGACGCGGGCGGTAAAAAAAGATATCGAGGTGGCTGCCGAGGCGATCAAGGACGCCCGGAAGCCCCGGATCCACACAGGTATCGGCACGTCTGAATCCCATATCAAATACAAATTCAATTCCACCCAGGACGAGGTGCTCCGGCGGGCAGTGGAAGCCGTCAAATACGCCAAGTCTTTTGTGGAGGACGTAGAGTTCTACGCAGAGGATGCCGGGCGTACCGACAATGAATTCCTGGCGCGGATCTGCGAGGCGGTCATCCAGGCCGGGGCCACGGTACTGAACATCCCGGATACCACCGGTTATTGCCTTCCCGAGGAATACGGGGCAAAGATGAAATACCTGCGGGAAAATGTGCGCGGCATCGACAAGGCGATCCTCTCCTGCCACTGCCACAACGACCTGGGGCTGGCTACCGCCAATTCCATCGCCGGGGTGATCAACGGGGCCCGGCAGATAGAATGTACCATCAACGGGATCGGCGAACGCGCCGGGACTACCTCCCTGGAAGAAGTGGTGATGATCCTCCGCCAGCATCCCCACCTGAACCTGGATACCGGGATCAACAGCAAACTCCTGTACGATACGAGCCAGATGGTGTCGCGGAAGATGGGCATGCCGGTTCAACCCAACAAGGCCATCGTAGGCTCCAATGCCTTCGCCCATAGTTCCGGGATCCACCAGGACGGAGTCATCAAAAAACGGGAAACTTATGAAATTATCGACCCGGTGGACGTGGGGGTGACCGAATCTTCCATTGTGCTGACAGCGCGTAGCGGCCGGGCGGCCCTGGCTTACCGGGCCAAGAAAGTCGGGTATGAACTGACCAAGTTGCAGCTCGATAAGGTATACGACCAGTTCCTGGTCTTTGCAGACAGAAAAAAAGAAATCGAAGATGCCGATATCCACAGCATTGTGGAGGCGTCCGGTGTTAATATAGAAAGTATCGCTTGATGAAATTGAAAATCGCATTACTCCCCGGGGACGGGATCGGACCCGAGGTGGCCGCACAGGCCGTCGCCTGCCTGCAGGCCGTTGAAGAGGCCTTCGGGCACCAGTTTGAATTTACCAAGGCGCCGGTCGGGGCCATTGCCATCGACCAGACGGGGAATCCGTTGCCGGATGAAACCCTGGATTTGTGCAAAAAATCGGATGCCGTCCTGTTCGGGGCCATCGGCGACCCGAAATACGACAACGACCCCGAGTCCAAGGTGCGCCCTGAACAGGGTCTCCTGCGACTGCGCAAGGAATTGGGGCTTTTCAGCAATATCCGGCCGGTAAAGGTCTTTCCCACACTGATTGACAAATCGCCTCTCCGGAAGGAACGTATTGAAAACACGGATTTCGTTATTTACCGGGAGCTGACCGGGGGGATTTATTTCGGGGAAAAGTACCTGAGCGAAGACGGGAATACGGCTTCCGACCTCTGCATCTACAGCGAGGAGGAGATCAGCCGGATTGCACACCTGGCCTTCAAGGCTGCAAAAGGTCGGCGTAAGAAGCTGACCCTGGTGGACAAGGCCAACGTACTGGAATCCTCACGCCTGTGGCGCCGAGTGGTGACGCGGATCGGGGAGAGTTATCCGGACGTGGAACTCCACTATCTCTTTGTGGATAACGCGGCCATGCACATGATTTTGAATCCCAGCCAATTCGATGTGGTCCTCACCGAAAACATGTTCGGGGATATCCTCTCGGACGAAGGAAGCGTAATCGGCGGTTCCATCGGCCTGTTGCCATCAGCCTCCGTCGGGGAATCCAGTGCCATGTTCGAGCCTATACACGGATCCTACCCGCAGGCAACCGGCAAGAATATTGCCAACCCGATTGCCTCGATCCTGTCGGCTGCCATGTTGCTCGACCATTTTGGATTGGACGAAGAGGCTGCCGCCGTGGTGCGCTCGGTGAACAAAGCCTTGAAAAAGGGCATGGTCACCCCGGACCTCGACCCGAAAAGCAAATACGGCACCGATGATGTGGGCCAGTTTATCGCCGGCCACATCAGCGATTCAGACGATTTCAAGGGATTGAACCAGGAAAATATCGGCCTGGGCAAATCCACGATTATCTGATACCGTCCGCCAATGACAGCAAACCCCCGACCGCTATCGGCCGGGGTTTTTTATTTCCCTCCGGGCTGAAGGGGAAAAGTGGAATTAATAGGGACATTGTTTTATCTTTGTTCGCTTAAAACAGCGGAATGAAAATCTCCTACAAATGGTTGCGCCAGTTCATCGAAATTGACTGGCCGGCGGAAAAAACCGCAGAGCTGCTTACTGACCTCGGGCTTGAAGTGGAAGGGATTGCGCCATTTGAATCCGTCCCCGGGGGCCTGAAAGGCATTGTGGTGGGAGAGGTGAAAAGCTGTAAAAAACACCCGAATGCGGATAAGTTGGCGCTTTGCCAGGTGGATATCGGAGAGGAAAAACCCGTCCAGATTGTCTGTGGGGCACCCAACGTAGCCAAGGGGCAAAAAGTACCTGTCGCTACTGTCGGAACAACGCTCTACACGGCCGATGGGGAACCCTGGAAAATCAAAAAGGGGAAGATCCGCGGGGAGGCGAGCCATGGGATGATATGCGCAGAAGATGAAATAGGCCTGGGTACCAGCCACGACGGTATCATGGTGCTGGATACGGAAGCAACCCCGGGTACCCCGTGTGCAAAACTCTTCCAACTGGAAGAAGACGAAGTGTTTGAAATCGGTCTGACCCCCAACCGGGCAGACGCCATGAGCCATTTCGGGGTGGCGCGCGACCTGCGGGCAGGGCTGAAACAACAGAAGATCTCAAAAGAGCTCATTACCCCTTCGGTGAGCAATTTCCACGTCGACAACCGATCGGGCCGGATTGAGGTGCAGGTGGAAAACCCGGAACTCGCCCCGCGTTACTGCGGGGTTACCATCAGTAATTTGATCGTTCAGGAATCGCCGGACTGGCTGTGCAACCGCCTCCGGGCCATTGGCCTGAGCCCGATCAATAACGTGGTGGATGCCACAAACTACGTACTGCACGAACTGGGCCAGCCCCTGCACGCCTTTGATGCCGACCGAATCTACGGCAAGAAAATCCTGGTGAAAACCGTTAAGGCGGGCACCAAATTCATGACGCTCGACGGGGAAGAGCGCATCCTCCACGAGGAAGACCTGATGATTTGCGACGCGGAGAAACCCATGTGTATCGCCGGCGTTTTCGGGGGAATCAACACGGGAGTGACCATGGATACCCGGAACATCTTCCTGGAAAGCGCCTATTTTGATCCGGTATCTGTCCGTAAAACAGCCAAGCGCCACGGGCTCAACACGGATGCCTCCTTCCGGTTTGAACGGGGCATCGATATCAACAATGTGGAGTACGCCCTGCTCCGGGCCGCGATCCTGATCCGGGATATCGCCGGGGGCGAGATCAGTTCGGACGCCGTGGACCTCTACCCGAAAAAGATGCCGGACCACAATGTGTTCCTCACCTACGAAAAAATTCACCAGTTGGTCGGCACGGAAATAGCCCGGGATACGGTTATCTCTATCCTGGCCTCCCTGGATATACAGGTTAAAAGCGTGACGGAATCCGGCCTTGGCCTGGTCATCCCGTTTTATCGGGTGGACGTCCGCCGGGAAGTGGATGTGATCGAGGAAATCCTCCGGGTGTTCGGATACAATAACATCCCCGATAAATCCCAGTTTACCGCTTCCATCGAGCCCCCTGCCACCGTGGTGCCGCATAAAGTACAGGACCGCATCAGCGGCCGCCTGGCTGCCCTCGGGTTCGATGAAATTTTGGGCAACAGCCTGTGCAATCCCGCGTACAATTCGCTATTGGGAGGGGATCCGAAACGGGAAGTTACCTTGCTGAACCCACTGAGCCAGGAGCTGTCCGCGTTGCGCAGAGATCTACTATTCTCGGGGCTGGGTGCCATATCACACAACCTGAACCGACGCCAGCAGGACTTGCGCCTGTACGAATTCGGCCAAATTTATTCCCTGGAAGGGACCCAGTGGGAAGAACGTGAAAGGCTGGCCCTGCTCCTGACCGGAAACCTGCACAGGGACCATTGGGAAAACGCGGCACAACCCCAGGGGTTCTTTGACCTCAAGGCAGTAGTGGCACATGTACTGGATAGCCTGGATTCCGGGCCCCGTCAGGAAAAACCTGTAGAAGACAAGCGGTTTTCCGAAGCCCTCGAGATTTCACTGGGAAAAAAGCAAGCCGTTGTCCGGCTGGGGTCTGTACACCCGGATATCCTCCGGGCATTTGATATTCGGCAGGAAGTCCTCTATGCGGATATCGACTGGCCCCTCCTGCTCCAGGGGGTAGAGCGAGCGGAAATTACCTATGCTGAAATCCCCAGGCACCCGGAAGTCCGGCGGGACCTGGCCCTGTTACTGGACGACGCGGTATCTTTTCGCCAACTGCACGAATTGGCATTGAAAACCAATAAAAAAATACTTCGGGATGTCCGGCTCTTCGACGTCTACACAGGCGATAAATTACCGGCCGGGAAAAAATCCTACGCCCTGAGTTTCTTCCTGCAGGACCCGAACAAGACGCTGGCAGACAAGCAAATCGATTCGGTGATGGGTTCCCTGCAGCAGGCATTTGAAAAAGAACTGGGCGCAGAGCTCCGCGGGTAAATGCTTCGCCATTGGAATCACGGGGCCCACTGAACGCGTGTCTATTAAACGACTCTTACAATGGCGCGGGGAGTACCACCCGGTCGATCTCGTGGAACACCAGCCGCTTACTGCCTATATCCGCACAGGTTATCCGTGCGCGATTCCCCGAACAATCAGTCAGGAAAATGTCGGAACCCTCCATGGTGGCAATCAGTTCCTCCCCCTGTAGTGTGGTAAAACGCGTAGTGCCTTTTCCCCGGCTCAGGGCCCGTAAAATTTTCGAGGCAGACAATTCTCCGGCTACGATGTGGTAGCCCACCAGGGACTTCAGGACTTTTTTATTCTCCGGTTTCAGCCATTCCCGCACCTGGGCCGGATCCAGCCTGTGGAAAGCTTCGTCCGACGGGGCAAAAATGGTAAACGTGCCGTTCTCCAGGATTTCCATTAAATCGGTGGCTGCTACTGCCGTCAAAAGGGTGGGATATTGGTCCGGGGAGAGCCCGAGCCGGGTGATGGGTACTTGTTGTCCCATGCCGCTGCGCCGCTGAGCGCACATATCGTGGGCCTGGAAAAAAAGGGCTGCCAGCAGCAGCAATCCATAACGGGTAAGCATCTTACAGTCGATTTCGGGGGCGGGAATCCCAGTAGAATCGGGGCGTTCCCGGCCTGAATATACGCAAATCGGGGCCCCGGGCCAATTCCATGGAATCCGGAAAATGATTTTAACGTATCTTTAACAGTTACTATTGACGTACCCTGGTTGACTCCCAAGAACCCAATGCGTATTTTTGAGTAATTGCTAAAAAGAAAATCATGTTGAAAAGGACCAATGTCGAGTCCCGGCTTCAGGCGATCCGGGAAAGAGAGGTGCAGCATTCCCAGCTTTCCGGCCTGCTCAAAGCCCTGAATATCCATCAACCCGGGGACGACTTCCCAGGAGATTCACCTTCGGCGGCAACCCGCGAAGGTGCTATGGAGCAGGGCCCGGGAAACCCACCAAATACTTTTGATTTTGACCTGCTGGAAACCGATCGTATCTACCGGCTGGATCAGATCCGGACCGCATGCATCGATTACCGCCTGCGTTTTTTGGATCTCAGGTATTTTAAGCCCGAACTCCCAAAAAGTGCGCACCAGGCCATTGCCGATCTCGAGGACGCCCACGATACGCGGCTGGAGGGATTGAAAATCATTGCACCTTCCCGCCTTTTTAAACTCGAAGACCGGGACGACCCGTTGCTGTTCGCCTCCCTGGGAAACGATTACTTTTACCTGGTCCACAAGTGGGGGAACGACCTGCATCCCCTGCGTCGGCTCCTGGTATGGCCTTTCCGGAATATCGCCAATCTGACCCTGGTTGTATTACTTGTCAGCTACCTGGTGTCCCTTCTGGTACCCGGTGGGTTGTTTTCGAAAAACGATAGTGCCGCGGAATTCTGGATCATCTTCTTCTTTATGTTCAAATCCCTGGCTGCCGTGGTCATTTTTTACGGTTTTGCCCTTGGGAAGAACTTCAACCCCGCCATTTGGAACAGTAAGTATTTCAATGCCTGAATCGCCGGCCTGTCAGGCCGGGACGCCGTAGAGCTTCTGCCGTTGATCCCGGATGGCCGGGTCTGACATGTAGTCGTCAAAAGTCAGGTGCCGGTCGATGGTATGCGTCGGGGTGAGTTCCACAATGCGGTTGGCCACCGTCTGGGCAAATTGGTGGTCGTGGGTGGTGAAGATCACCGTCCCCTTGAATTGTTTCAGGGAATTGTTGAAGGCGGTGATACTTTCCAGGTCCAGGTGGTTGGTGGGCTCGTCGAGAAGCAACACGTTGGCCCGCTGCATCATCATCCGGCTCAGCATACAGCGAACCTTTTCTCCTCCCGAAAGGACGGTACATTTCTTGAGTGCCTCTTCCCCGCTGAAAAGCATTTTACCCAGGAAACCACGGAGGTGGACCTCTTCTTTTTCTTCCTGGGTTTTTGCCCACTGCCGCAGCCAGTCTACCAGGTTCATGTCCTCGTTAAAAAAGGCGCTATTGTCTGCCGGCAAATATGAGGTCGTAGTAGTCACCCCCCATGAATGCGTACCGGCATCCGGTTTGCGGTTCCCGGTAATGATTTCGTAAAATGCTGTGGTTGCACGGGAATCCTTTGAGATCAGGGCCACCTTATCCCCCTTGGCCAGGTTGAGCTCCCCCTTGCGGAACAGCCAATCCCCTTCCTCGCTTCGGGCTGAAAGGCCTTCCACGTGGAGGATCTGGTCGCCCGCTTCGCGTTCCCGTTCAAATATAATGGCCGGGTACCTGCGGCTCGACGGCCGGATATCCTCCACGCGCAATTTCTCGAGCATTTTCTTCCGGGAAGTCGCCTGTTTACTCTTGGCCACGTTGGCACTGAACCGCTGGATAAACTCCTGGAGTTCTTTGGCCTTCTCCTCTGCCTTGCGGTTCTGCTGTGCGCGCTGGCGCGCTGCCAGTTGGCTGCTTTCGTACCAAAAGGTGTAATTGCCGCTATACAGGTTGATCTTGCCAAAATCGATGTCCGCGATGTGCGTACATACCGCATCCAGGAAATGGCGGTCGTGGGAAACGACGATCACCAGGTTTTCGTAATCCGCGAGGAAATTTTCGAGCCATTGGATCGTATCGTAGTCCAGGTCGTTGGTAGGCTCGTCCATGACCAGCACGTCAGGATTCCCGAAGAGGGCCTGCGCGAGCAGGACGCGTACCTTGAGTTTGCCCTCCATCTCCGCCATACTCGCGTGATGATAGTCTTCCCGGATCCCCAGGTTGGAGAGTAAAGCAGCTGCATCGCTTTCAGCGTTCCAGCCATTCATCTCTTCGAAAGCCACTTGCAACTCCCCGATCCGGTCGGCGTTTGCGTCGTCGTAATCGGCATAGAGCGCCTCCATCTCGGTTTTGATCCCGAACAGGGGCTTATTCCCCATCAGCACGGTTTCCAGCACGCCATGGGCGTCATAGGCATTGTGGTTCTGCTCCAGGACAGACATCCGTTTGCCCGGTTCCAGGTGTACATGGCCGGACGTCGGGTCCACTTCCCCTGCGAGGATCCGGAGGAAGGTGGATTTCCCCGCCCCGTTGGCCCCGATAACCCCGTAACAGTTTCCGGGGTTAAACGTGGCATTTACCTCGTCAAAAAGGACGCGTTTGCCGAATTGGACAGACAGGTTTGAAACCGATAGCATACGTGCTGTTTTAAAATTTTTGCAAAAGTAATCAATAATCTGCCCAACGCCTATTAATACAGCGTGTTAAAATCGGGCTTCCCGCTAGACCGGGGCCTATTTTTAACTAGCCATTAACAGGGGGCTCAGCGGGGTTTCAGTAGTTTTGTTCAGATAGTTTGCAGACAAGATTGTATGGTGAACAAGTACTTTGGTATTTTACTTTTCGTACTGCTGAGCAGCTGTGGGGCCGATAAACCGCAAGCCTCAACGACGTATCTCGGAGGCGAGATCGTCAACCCAACCTCGGATCAGGTAGTGTTATTTAAAGGGGAAGTCCCCATAGATTCCGCGCTACTCGATACCGACAACCGTTTTGAAATCCGGTTGGATTCCCTGGACGACGGCCTCTATCACTTTTTCCACAAGCCGGAAATGCAATACGTTTACCTGGAACGGGGCGACAGCCTGCAGCTGCGGCTCAATACGGTGGCCTTTGACGAATCCCTGGTTTTCTCCGGCAGCGGGGAGGTCATCAACAATTTTCAGATCGAAGTTTTCCTGGATGCCGAAAAGGATGAACAACTCATTCGCGAGGATTTCATCCACCTGGAACCAGGTGCTTTCAGCCTTAAAATCGATTCCCTCAGCGACCGGAAGCTAGCACAACTCGACGAACTGCGCTCCGAAGAGGGGTTTTCCGATAACGCTTACCACCTGGCCCGTGCCAGTATCGTCTATAAAAACTGGTTCTACAAAGAGAGTTATCCGTTTTGGCACCGGCGCGCCACCCACGATAAAACACTTCACAACCTTCCCGGCGAATTCTACGCATACCGCGACGAGGTATCCTACAGCGACCCCAGGCTTACCTACCTGAAACCCTACTATGATTTCATGAAGTTCCATATCGGCAACCTGGCCTATATGGGTTGCAAGAAGGCATGTGAAATGGATGAAGTGGAAGGCAAGGTTGCAGGTAAGTTACACTTTAATCGCCACCAGCTCAAGCTGATCGACAGTTTGGTGCACCAGGAGACCTTGCGCGACAACCTGTTCCGCGGGGTGGCCATCGAATACCTGCTCAAGCACGACACCGAAGAGAATTTCCAGGCGTTCATGGAAGAATTCCACGAGCTATCCGGAAACAACCGGCACCTGGATGAGATCAGCCGCCTGAGCGAAGGGATCCACAATCTGCGGCCCAACCACCCCCTGCCCCGTTTGCAGGTATTGGGAGCCGATGGGGAAAATTACTGGCTGCGGGATATCCCGGCAGCCGGGCAGCAAACGGTATTCTACTTTTGGTCCGGGCCCGAACAGCGGCACCTTAGGAATATCAGCCAACGCGTTCGCGAACTGGAACAGCACCACCCGGAATACCGGTTTGTAGGGATTTGCATGCAAACCGAGGAAGCCCAGTGGAAAAACCTGCTGGCCTCCTACAGCCTGTCGCCGGAAGACCAGTTCCTCGCGGATAACTTCAAGGAATTTGCCCACACCCTGGTGGTCTTTAACCCGTATAAAAGCGTGATTGCCAAGGACGGCTTGATCGTCGACGGCTTTGCGAACCTGAACACCTCATTCCGGACCCAGCCGACCCCAGAAAAATAAGGGCTCCAGGCCCCGGATCAACCGGTTTCAAAATACGGATTCCAAAAATTTTATGAATTGCCCTTGCGGTAGTCCGCCAGGAATTTTTCCAGGCCGATGTCGGTGAGCGGGTGTTTCAACAGGCCTTCAATCGCAGACAGCGGCCCGGTCATTACATCCGATCCCAATTTGGCACATTCAATCACGTGCATTGTATGCCGTATAGAAGCGGCCAGAATTTCCGTATCAAACCCGTAATTGTCGTAAATCTCCCGGATTTCGGCTATCAGATGCAACCCGTCGGTGGAAATGTCATCCAGGCGACCGATAAACGGGGAGACATAATTGGCCCCGGCCTTGGCGGCCAGCAGGGCCTGCCCGGCAGAAAAGACAAGCGTGCAGTTGGTCCGGATTCCCTTGTCCGCAAAGTATTTCAGGGCTTTAACCCCGTCACGGATCATCGGTACCTTGACCACAATTTGTTCGTGGAGGTCGGCAAGTTCCTCCCCTTCCTTCACTATTTCGTTAAAGGTCGTGGCGATCACTTCGGCAGAGACATCTCCCCCGTCCACAATCTTGCAGATATCAATATAGTGCTTGAAAATATTGTCTTTTCCGGTAATCCCCTCTTTTGCCATGAGCGAAGGGTTTGTGGTTACCCCATCCAGGACGCCCAATGCCTGGGCTTCGCGAATCTGGTCCAGGTTGGCAGTATCGATAAAAAATTTCATAATGTGAGTCGTTTAATGTTTTGGGCAGCCAGAGATAAGTAACAGTAAAAATAACGAGCCGGCTGCTCCGTTCAAAACTACAATTTATAATGCTTCAGCAGAAGTCGTTCGAATATTTTATCGGGCAGCAGCCGTTTGAGCGTCAGCGAAAGGCGCTGCATAGGGCTTCCCACGGTATAATGGACCCTGGGGTGCTTTTTCTGAAGGATATGATATACCTTCCGGCCTACCTCCTCCGGGTCGTTCCCGGCATTGACGTGGTCGTCCATCAGTTCCAGGGAGTTTCCGTACGACTGCCGGTAAGGGGAATCTTCGAGCAGCGGGCTGTGAAAACGGCCCGAAGCGATATTCGTAGCGTAATCCCCGGGGGCCAGGGTACACATTTTGATCCCGAAACCCCGCACCTCCATGCGATAGGCTTCCGTCGCGATCCCGAGGGCCGACTTGCCGGCGCTGTATATGCCGCGGTACGGCAGTCCCATAAACCCTGCAATTGAGGTGATGTTTACAATAAAGCCAGACTGCTGTTGCCGCATCACGGGCAGCACGTGGCGGATGACGCGCAACGGGCCGTGAAAGTTGGTCTCAAGGGCATCCAGGCAAGCCTGGTGGGG
>CAXQQM010000063.1:0-29452 GCA_964226055.1 Robiginitalea sp.
TTTTCATTTAGACTACGGGATCGTCAGGAAAACCAAGCGCAGCGAGGTACTCCTGGCGTGGTCACGACACTCACAAAACCCTGCACGCAAGTGCGGGGTTCTTTTTTTTGGACGTCCCGTCAAGCGCTTGCGGTTGTAAGGGACGGACAAGAAAATAACCGCAGCCCGCTAGGGCTGTGGGTTTTCTATTTGCAGGAGCGAGCACAAAGGAAAACCGAGCGCAGCGAGGTACTCCTGGCAACAGGCCCGCTCACAAACCCGCCTACGCATCCGCTACCCCCGGAAAATGCACGGGGAATTCAAAAAGCTCCAGGTCAAAATACGGCAGGGCCACCAGGAGGTGGTCGAAGATGTCCGCCATGATATACTCGTAGTTCTCCCACTTCTTGTCCCGGCTGAAGGCGTAAATTTCCAGGGGTACCCCCTGGGCCGAGGGCGGCAGTTGCCGCACCATCAGGGTCATCTTCTTGTGGATGGCCGGGTTGTTCTCCAGGTATTCCTGGATATACTTGCGAAAGACACCGATGTTGGTCATGTTCCGGCCATTGATGGCCAGGCTCTTGTCGATGTTGTTCTGGGCGTTGTGGGCATCGATTTTCTCCGACCGGTCCGCGAGGTACGGCCCGATGAGCTGGATTTTCTTCAGGGACTCCACATCCTCCGGGCTCAGGAACCGGATGCTCCGCTGGCTGATATGCAGGGCGCGCTTGATCCGGCGCCCCCCGGAGGCCTGCATCCCCCGCCAGTTTTTAAACGAATCGGAAATCAGCGCATAAGTGGGGATGGTGGTAATGGTCTTATCGAAGTTCTGCACCTTGACCGTCGCCAGGCTGATCTCGACCACGTCCCCGTCGGCCCCGTACTTCTCAAAGGTAATCCAGTCGCCGATACGCACCATATCGTTGATGCTCACCTGTATGCTCGCCACAAGGCCCAGGATGGAGTCCTTAAAGATCAGCAACACCACGGCCGACGCCGCCCCCAGGGCTGTAAAAAATTTCCAGATGGTCGTATCGGTGAGGATGGCCAGGATGGTCAGGATACCGCCGATCCAGGAAAAGATCATCACTACCTGTATATAGCTGTCCAGGGGTTTGTCGCGCAGGTGGGGCAGCGTCTTGAGGTAATCCCGCGCACTGGATAGTACGCTTTTGATCACAAACAGCCCCAGCAAAACGCCCATCACCATGAGGATTCGGTCTACCAGTCGCTGCATGTACTCAAAATCCACAAAGGCCAGCGGCAAAACTTCCATCAAAAAGAGAAGCGGGAAGATATGGGCCACATACCTCGGTACCCGGTTGGCCACCAGGAAATCGTCGAACCGGGTCCGCGTTCGGCGGGAAAGCCGGACGGATACCAGTCGCAATACCTTCCAGATCAGCAGGTCCATCAGCCAGGCGACCAGCAGGATCACCAGCAACAAAAGCCACAGGTTGATCTGCTGCGCCACCGACTCGCTGACCCCAGAATCGACCAGGAAATCGAGCAGGATGTGCGGTAGGTTCTCTTGCATACTTCAATTATAGATTTAAAACTCCAGCCAGGCGCCCGAAGCCCCCTAACAAAAATTGGAGCTCCCGTTGCCTGCAAATCGCCAATGCAAATCGCCAGTGCAAATGTAATAACTTTGAGCAGGGTTGCCCCTCCTCGCTCGGCGCCATCTTGCCGGCTTTTTGGGGGATGATCCAAAATTTAACTAATTTCCCGAACCCTGCGAAACGGCACCCAGCGAGCTCAGGCGAATGCCAAATCCAATGCGGAATGATGAATAATACTGAAGCCAAGTTAAGGGAACGCATCAAGGAGCTGACCTGCCTCTACGAGGTGACTTCCATTATCGTAAACACGAATTTCGACCGGATGGAAGATTCGTTTTCGGCCATCGCGCAATGCCTGCAGCGGGCCTGGCAATACGCCTCAGATGCTGAGGTATCCATCCGGTGCGGGGAATTTGAGGCAAACACTCCGGCATTCCGGGAGGACCTGCTCATGTTGTCCACTGACATCCGGGTATTTAACGAGCCCGAAGGGGAAATCCGCGTGGGATATCCGACACAGAAATACGGGCATTCAGACTTTCTGGAAGAGGAACGGGATCTTCTCCATAGTGTCAGTCTGGCCCTTGGAAGCCTGATGGAGCGTAAAAATATCCGGGAACAGGAAGCCCTGATCCGGCGGCAAGTGGAGCGAACGGACCGGCTGAACATCCTGGGTGAAATTACGGCCGGGATTGCGCACGAACTCAATACGCCACTGGCCAACATCCTGGGTTTTGCCGAATTGATCCAGGAACGGGCTACCGACCCAAAAACAATCGAAGACCTGGACCGGATTATCGAGAACGCCATTTTTTCACGCGAAGTGGTAAAGAAGCTTATGTTTTTTGCCTGCGAGATCCCCCAAAAAGTGGAATCTATCCATTTGAACACGGCCATTGAAGAGGTGGTTTCCCTGTTAACCCCAAACTTTCGTTCCAAGCAATTAACCTACTCGTCTACCCTGCCCGACCGGGACATCCAGTTGCACGTAGACCGGATTCAGATAACTCAGGTCCTCTTTAACCTGGTAATGAATGCTATTTACGCCTCACCCGAAAAAAGCCGGATTACCATAGCGGTACGCGAAAAGAACAACCGTGTTCTCATTTCGGTTTCTGATGAGGGAAGTGGAATTGATCCGGCTATTTCGGAGAAAGTTTTCGAACCATTTTTTACGACAAAGCCCCTGGGGGAGGGATCGGGCCTGGGACTCAGTGTGGTCCATGGCATTGTAAGCAGCCACGGAGGTTCGATCACCCACAAGCCTAACCGGCCAAAGGGTACGGTGTTTACCGTGGATTTTCCTAAATTGGACTAATGGGCCTGCGGAAAGAAAACATCCTGATGGTCGACGACGACGTCGGCATCCTGGAGCTGTTACAGCGCCATCTCCAGTCGCTGGGCTACCACACTTTCAAAGCGCTGTCCGTCAAAGAGGCACTTTTTATCCTGAAGGACTCCCCGATTGATTTGTTGATAACCGATATACAGATGCCGGAAGTGGACGGGCTGCAGTTGGTCCGATATGCGGAGGAGCACTACCCGGGCATGCCCAAACTGGTCATTACGGGATACCCCTCCGTGGCGGGAGCACAGGAAACCTTTCGGTCCGGGGCCGCGGATTACCTCACCAAACCCTTTACCAGAGAGGAGTTGAAACAAGCTGTCCGGAAGGCCCTTGCATCCGACAGCAGGAAGCCAGATGCCCCCACTGCCCCTACCCTCTCCACCGGTGCGGGATACGCCGAGATAGTGGGTGATTCCCAACCATTCCGGAACCTGGTGGAAATCATTTCACGTGTCAGGGACAACCGGGCCACCTTACTCGTCCACGGGGAAAGCGGGACAGGAAAAGAACTCGTAGCCCGGGCGGTGCATTATTCGGGCAAATTCGCCAGGGGTCCTTTTGTTGCGGTCAACTGTGCTGCGATTCCTGAAAACCTGCAGGAAGCCGAACTGTTCGGTTACGTAAAGGGCGCCTTTACGGATGCCCGGGAAACACGGACAGGTTTCTTTCAGGCAGCAGAAAGGGGAACCCTTTTCCTCGATGAAATCGGGTCGGCCTCCCAGGCTGTCCAGGCAAAATTACTGCGTGCCTTGCAGGAAAAGGAAATCACCAAAGTGGGCTCCCGCAAAACCGAGAAGGTAGATTTGCGTGTTATCGCTGCGACCAACAGCAACCTCCGCGAAGCGATTGCCAAAAAGGAGTTTCGAGAAGATTTATTCTATCGGCTCACCGTAGTGGAGATCGAGGTCCCCCCGTTGCGCGACCGAAAATCGGACATTCCATTGTTGACCACCCGGTTCCTTCAAAAATACGGGGTGGAATACCGGGATCGGTTATTGAAGATCGACCCGGAGGCCCTGCAGATTCTGCAAGACTACCATTGGCCGGGCAATATCCGGGAACTTGAGAATGTCATCCAGCGCGCCGTAATTATGAGCGATGGTACCGTGGGGCCGGAACACCTCCCGGGCCACCTGAAATTCCAGATTGATTTTCCCCAGGATGGTTTCGCAAGCCTCCGGGATATGGAGCGGGATTACGTCCGCCGCGTATTGGCGCATACGGGAGGAAACAAAACGCGGGCTGCCGAAATCCTGCAGATCGACCGGAAGACATTGCGGGAAAAACTCAAATAGCCAGTTGGGGCGTTTTTCCCCAACTGGGGAGAAAATACCCGGTCCCTGCTTTTTCAGTGCTTCATAAATTATTTCCAACCATCTCTATTTCAGGTTTTTGACAAAACATTCTAGTTGTCTCTATTGTTTGGGCACGGCAATTGAAATGTACTGGGTCAGAAACCCAAGCTATGATGAAATACGGAAAACTCGTTTTTGAAAGGCAGGAATACGATGCCCTGCTGATGTCCCTGGAGGCGAATCGGGTATACGATGACTACGCCCACCAACACGCCGCGAGGCTACTCAAGAGGAACATGGCATCTGCCTTAATCCTGGATCAGGGTGAATGCCCCGACGACGTGGTACGTCCAGATGTCTGGGTGACCCTGAAAGGCGTCCCGTCATATCGACGAACCGTCCGGTTAGCTTCCTCAGGGAAACCCATTACAACCCCCGGCGATATATCAGTTATCAGCGCTTTGGGAGCTTCGATTATCGGCCGATCTGAAGGAGATGTCATTTTGTTCGGCCAACCGGGGAATACGATGTCCCTCACAATTGCCAAAATCAGTAGTAACCACACCACTTCCATTAGTCTGGCACCCGGGACCAGTCCGGAACCTTCCACCGCCATTTAACAACCTAACACCTTAAAAAAAATTCAAATCATGTTCACCAGACTCACAATGGCCCAACGCATCCAGGCAGGTTTGATCCTGGCACTGGCCTTTTTATTAGTCCTCGGCTCCAATCGGTTGGATCAAAAGCACTTCGCAACTGTTCAGCATACGGTTAATTCCGTTTACAAGGACCGCGTGGTTGTCCAGGGGTACTTATACGAACTCAACAACATGGTCCACCAAAGGGAACTGCGGCTTGCCGGCATGGAAAACGGGGCGGATTTAGAGGCCGACCGACAAAAGGCCGAAGAGCTCATCACGTCACTGGGTGCGACCTACCTTACCCCCGAAGAGACCGTACTCTTCAGGGAGCTCGTGCGCGAGTTCGAGAATTTACACAATTGGGAGGCGGATACCGTATTGCCTGGCAACGGCGAACGTATGGGAAAACGAGCCGAGGGGCTGGCCATCCTCCGGGGCATCCACCGCAAACTGGATGGACTGGTGCAGGTCCAGCTTAAAGAAAGTGAAGAACTGACCGCAATTTCGAAGAAATCCCTCGGCATGAACAAGCTCTTATCCAAACTCGAGGTTGCGTTTATGGTATTGATCGGCATCCTCATCCTGGTCCTGGTGTTCTATCCCAATAAACGACCAGACAATCAGCCTGCAGGCGAATGGATGAATTTCAATTAACACTGCGAAAATGGATCTATACAAAAGAAGTCTCTGCTCGACATGTACCTATCTGGTATCGTGTCGGCTCACAATGGATAAGGGCCGCATCAGTTCCTGCAGCGAATACGAGCACCGGGCCGACCGATTGGCGCCACACAAGGCAAGTAGGCGAACCCAACCCATTAGAAAAGCCTACACCCGAGCTCCAATCGAAGAATCAATTTTATAAATAATCTGAATCATGGTTATAAAAGAACCGAAATCAAAAAAGCCTGTAAAACAGGGCATGCTGGATAATGTCATGCGGCAATTCGATCATGCCGCGGACCTTTTGGAACTGAATCCGAATATCCGCAAGATACTGGAAGTCACAAACAACGAGCTACTGGTTCATTTTCCCGTGCGTATGGATGATGGGACAGTGAAAATATTCACTGGCTACCGCGTTCAGCACAACAATGCACTCGGCCCCTACAAAGGGGGGTTGCGCTATCACCCCACCGTGGATATAGACGCCGCCAAGGCACTGGCCATGTGGATGACCTGGAAAACATCCCTGGCCGGACTGCCTTTTGGCGGGGCTAAAGGGGGAATCCAGCTCGATCCGTCACGCTACTCCCAGGAAGAACTCCAGAGGATCACGCGCCGTTTTACATTCGCCCTCGGGGACAACATCGGGCCGGAGCTGGACATCCCCGCGCCGGACGTCAATACCACCGCCCAAACCATGGCGTGGATACTGGATACCTACATGAGTACCAAGTCCCCTGCCGAACGCTCCACGAACCTCCACGTGGTTACCGGCAAACCGATAGGTGCTGGGGGATCGGCCGGAAGGGACCGGGCAACCGGATATGGCGTATACCTGACGATTAAATTCTGGGCAGAAACCCGGGGCCATACCCTTCACGGCAAAACTTTTGCCGTTCAGGGATTTGGAAACGTGGGCTACTGGGCTTCGCACTTCCTGGAGGAAGAAGGCGGGGTCCTGATTGGCGTACAGGATGCTTCCGGCACCCTATACCGGGCCGAAGGTATCGACGTAGGGGAACTTGCCGAATACGCCCGTGCCAACAGGGGCCGGATTCACGGGTTTTCAAAAGCCAGCCCGATAGACAGCGGGGATTTCTTTGGCCTGGACTGTGACATACTTATCCCCGCTGCACTTGGAAACCAGATCACGGCAAAAAACGCCCCGGACATCAAGGCTTCCCTGATTGCGGAAGGTGCCAACGGGCCCACAGACGTTTCGGCCGAAGCCATCCTTTTGGAAAAACAGGTGGATATCATCCCGGATATCCTCTGTAATTCCGGTGGGGTCATCGGCAGTTATTTTGAATGGCTCCAGAACAAAAACAGTGAAATCTGGCCCATGGAAGAAGTGATGGACCGCCTGGAAAAGAAAATGCGCGAATCTTTCAACCGGGTGACAGCGGAGGCTGAGGAGCGCCAGGTAGACTGGCGATCGGCTGCATTCATCATCGCGATTGAGCGGCTGGCGGATGCCTATACGCAGCGCGGAATTTTCCCATAATCACAACAAGATGAAATACAAACAATTACTTATTGAGAAAAAGGAATACGTCCTGCTGAAACGGTACGTAAACCTGAGTGCCCATTACCACGATGCCACGCTTTGGCAATCCATTCAGAAGTTGCTCACCGAACTCGATTCCGCCAAAATCGTGGACGAGGCGGAAATGCAAAACGACGTAGTGCGCTTCCACTCAATTATAACCGTCACATCGGAAAATGGCTGGAGCCGTCGTGTACAGCTGGTGCTCCCCCCCGAGAGGGACGTCAGCAAAGACAAGATTTCCATCCTCACACCCATGGGAATCGCGCTCTTCGGGTATGCCGAAGGCGATACGGTTTCCTGGGAGTTTCCCTCGGGTCCCAAGCGACTACGGATTGAAAAGGTAGAACAGGAACCTGTTTTTATTGACACAAATCTATTGATATGAATTTGCGAACATTCTACGAACACGAAACGGATCACCAAATCATGTTTAAAAAGGATCGGCGCGATGTGCGATCCTGGTCCTACGACCTGGAGGTTATCAGCGAGGAACTAAGGATCCTTGCAGCGATTGAACAACGCCTGTTGAAAAACCCGGCAATTGCCAGCCAGCTTCAGCAACTCAAACGAGACAACATGCTCAAAATGTCCGCCTTGAACAGATACGAGCACGACATGCGGAATGCCCTGGAATGCGACAGCATCGCCTGCGATTCCTTTTATTTAAACAATTTTGAAAAACATCGGCAGGCCTTTAGGGAGCACCTGCTGAATTACCGCGAAGTCCGTCGGGCATTACTGCTGAAATTGACTGGAAACAGGTATCAACACCAAAGAACATCGTGATGGGCATCCAGAATATTCTCGTCCTAACAGATTTTTCAAAAAATGCCTGGGAAGCTTTGGAATATGCCCGGAGGCTTTTCCAGGGTGAAGGCTGCGACATATATCTCCTCAACTGCTATCGGCGTGAGGGATTTGGACCGAACCGGATGCACGCACTCGACCCGGACGATGGACTGAATACCCAATACCGGCAGCATTCCGAACGGGGACTTGGCAGGATCCTGAGCCGGATCATGGAAGAAAGGCCGGCGGACGGCCATAAATATTATGCCATCAGTCATGCGGGAGGACTGGAACAGGCTATAGAACAAGTGATGAAAGCCAACAACATCGACCTGCTGGTCATGGGCATGTGCGGAATGACAATCTGTTCCGACAAACCTTATAGCAGGAAAGTTTTGCGAATCGCCAGGAAAATCCGCAATATTCCATTACTGGTCGTGCCGGTGGGGGCCCGGTTTGAAACACGTTGCGAGATCCTTCTTTTAGCCGATCTTTCCCGACTGGCCGATCCGGAACAGATAACCCGGATGAGCGAGGTTGCCCAACTTTGCCATGCGAGTGTCCGTGTGCTGACAGCTTGCCGCGGTCATGTCGCGGAGGCCGACTACAGGAAACAGAAACTGGCATGGCGCAGCCGGCTCAACGGCGTTACCAATTCCTTTCAGGACCTGGGTCGTTCCGGATATTTCAACGCTTTCTCCGGTGTCCTGAGAACAAACGGCAAACTCCTGGGCCATTTTCGAAGAAAACCCAATATATGGCAGCGAATAGGGATCAAAAGCCCGGATAGTGCCCGTATCCTCAGGAATACAAAGGATCCGGTTTTGCTTCTCTGAGCCCCCCCGGATAGAAGCCTCGCCAAAAATTATTTAATTAGGACATTTTTGTCCGATTAAATAATTATCTTTGCCCTAGGTACAGGATAATTATGTTTTCAAAAGCCTGCGAATATGGAATTCGGGCGGTGGTATATATCGCCCACAAATCCCTGGAAGGGCAAAGGGTCAGCTTAAAGGAGATTGCGGATGCTATCGATTCACCAGTGGCCTTCACGGCCAAGATACTCCAGCAATTATCGCGAAATGGCCTTGTCGATTCCGTTAAAGGTGCCTCAGGGGGTTTTGAGATGAGCGAAGGACGGATCCGAGAAGTCAGGCTGGCAGATATCGTTTCCGTCGTAGACGGCAACCGCGTCTATGAGGGTTGCGGTTTGGGGCTGAAAAAATGCAACGAACATAAGCCCTGTCCGGTGCACTGGGAATTCGTCGAAGTGCGGGACCGGCTCAAGGCCTTGTTGGAAACCACCAGCATCCACGATATGACCCTGGGGGTCGGGAGTGGGATCAGCTACCTGAAGCGCTGAGCTGGAGCCTGACGATGAATAAAAAATTTTTGGTAAGAATTCGGATAATGTTATCCTAATTATCAGGTAACCGTCCGGATTCCCAATTTAAAACCCTTAAAATATCATTAACTCCAAGTACAACGCCATGGAACAAACACTCCAACAACCAATCGGCCAATGGGTAGCCGACGACTATCGTACGGCCCAGGTATTCAAAAAACACAAGATCGACTTTTGCTGCAAGGGCAACCGGACGGTTGCAGAAGTGGCCCTCAAAAAAGGACTTGACCCGGATAACCTCCTGCAAGAACTGACAGCAGTCCTCAGGAGCGAAGGGCCCCGGGAAGATTGTACCTCCTGGCCCCTGGACCTCCTGGCTGATTACATCGAAAAAATCCACCACCGGTATGTGGAGGCCACGCTGCCCACCCTAAAGCAATACCTGGACAAACTCTGTAAGGTCCACGGGGAGCGCCACCCGGAACTCCACGAGATCCGGGAGCATCTGTACGCATCTGCCGGGGAACTCGCCATGCACATGAAAAAAGAAGAACTGGTACTGTTCCCCTGGATTCGCAAGATGGAAAACGCCCGGCAAAGCGGGACTTCTCCCGGACGACCTAAATTCAAGACCGTAAAAAACCCGATTGCCGCCATGATGGACGAACACGACAACGAAGGGGAACGATTCCGCAAAATCGCGGCGCTCAGCGACGACTATCAGGCCCCTTCGGACGCTTGTGCCACCTATCGCGTGGCCTACGCCCTGTTGCAGGAATTTGAAGCCGACCTCCACCGGCATATCCATTTGGAAAACAACATCCTGTTCCCGAAAGCGCAGGAATTGGAACGGGTATTCACAGCGTCTTCCGGCAACCCCGGCTAATCGGACTATGGAAAAAGGCGATATTGCAAATCGGAAGGATGTAGCACGGCTCGTGCGCACATTCTACGGTAAAATCAGGCAGCACCCGGTACTCGGGCCCATTTTTGAGCAAAACATCACCGACTGGGAGGCCCATTTTGAGGTATTGACGGACTTTTGGGAAAGCCAGCTCTTCCCGGTGAAAAAATACTGGGGCAACCCTGTTACGGCTCATCAGCAGGTGGATGTACAAAGTAGCGGCACCATTACCATGGACCACTTTGGCCAGTGGATCAACCTGTGGACGGAAACCCTGGACGAACTCTTTGAGGGGGATAATGCCTGGATTGCCAAAAACCGGGCGCGGAAAATGAGTACGATGCTGTTTCTTAAAATCTACGAGAACCGCAAACGATGAAGCCTGAAGTATCATTGATATACCGGGATCTGACCCGCTGGTTCGGAACCCATATCACCGGGCAGACCGATGCAGGCCTCCGGGTTGTGCAGGAAATCAGCAAAGCCTCGGGCCTCTCCTGCCTGGACCACCCCTTCGAACCGGATACCTGCCTACAGGCGAGCAGCGAAGTGCGTCGGGAATACCGGCTACACTACTCCCCTGAAGATTTATTTCACTTCCTACTGGGTTATTGTATGAAGGCCCCGGCGGGACACATGCCACGGCGATTCATCGCTGCGGATTTTGCGGGCATGGTCGTGCCCGACGGCCCTGCGGCCTTTTGGGAGCTGGTAGATTGGGGAGAGGATGTCGCTAAACAAAGCGGGGGAGGGAATCCAAACGGGGCCCCATCTGATTAATGGCTACGCGGCCATTGCCAGGCAATGATCCATAAAATCCCCAGGACCATCAGCAGGCTCGTGTAAAAAATCCATTGTGAAAAATCCAGGGGGACAGAGAAATTTAGCCAGCCCTGGGAACCCCTGAGGAAGATCAGCAACTCCGACAGTACAAACCCCAGCAGGAAGACCCCTGTTCCACCGACGGGCAGCCGGATGATCCTTTGCGATTTGCCCAAGAGCCACAACGCGGGGGTGAGGATTCCCAAAAAAGTCAGGTGCAGGTACCCGATTATATAATCGATATTCCCGGCTATCAGGGTGGCGAATGCCGGCAAGGCTGAAAGGGCCTGCAACAGAAGCTTTACCCCGAATAGTACCAGGACAAACACCAACAGGCGATGTAAGGCCCAACCGTTGAACCGTTGGCGCAGGCCCACCCATAGGGCGCTCCCAATGTAGAGGAACCCGGCGAGTTGCAGCAGGGCCCCCAGGCCGCCGATCACATAAAACACCCCGGGTGGCTCCATCCACAGGGTAGAGAGGAAAAAGGAGAGTACGATGCCACTTTGAAGCAGCCAAAACCCGGTTTCAAATCGTTTGGGCAACAGGCCTATCCCCCGTTTGCCGGCCAGATGCAGTCCGAGCCCGGCCAGGGCAAGGACCATCCAACCGTTGTACTGGAAATGCAAATATAAATAGATAGCCAGCCGATACCAGGCGGATTCCGGGCCCAGGGTGTTCATGATCCCACCCAGCGCCCAGGGGCCCAAACTGGAAAGGACCATGTAAATAAGTGAAGCCCGGACCAGGCGGAAACCGGGCGCTTTTCGTTGATCCGCCCTGGAATTGGATAGGAAAAAAGCAAAATAGCCGTAGGAGGCCAACAGGAACAGGGTCGAAAACAAGATAGACCAGAATGCATACCCCTGGAAGGGGAAGCTCACGAGCATGCCCACCAGGGTCAATTGCGTAAAAAGGAACAACCGGTGATAACGAGCCCGGATGGAGGAGCTATGTAGGAAAGCGTGGTAAATTAAGGTGGTCAAAGCCAGGTACACCCACCCCAGTAGTGCAATATGCGAATGCGTGTGCACCAGGAACCTGTATTTCCCCGGTAAATCAAACACCCCGAAACCCCGTAAGGCCAAACCGAATAGTGCGGCGACCAAAAAATAGACGAGGGCCAGGCGAAAATGGAGGCGGATAGGCTTCACGGGGCGAAATTTAGCTTTTTTATACGCGGGCAGAAAGTCCTATCATCTTATTGCCACGGCACACCTCCCGCCGTGCGAATGTGTTCCATGAGTTGGGCCCTCAATGCCCGGTACGCTTCCGAATCCGTTTCAAGGGGAGAAGTTTCCAGCTCATCCTGGCCGATATTAAAAAACTGTATGGGTTCAAAAGGTGTGTTCTGTAAAATCTTGAAATCCCCGAATCGCGCGGCGTAATAGGCTTGTCCGCCGTAATCACCCCCCTCGCGGCGGACCCAGTAGAGGTAGCGGTTAGCCGTGTCCTGCGCCTTCCCTGTCAAGGTGGGCACAAGGCTGATGCCGTCGACGTTTTCAGGGGGCTTGCGTCCCGCCAATTCACAAAAGGTGGGGAATAAATCCATCAACAGGGCCGTATTGTCACTGGTGGTGCCAGGGGCAATTTTTCCCTTCCAGTAAAAAATGGCCGGGACGCGGATGCCGCCTTCATACATGTCCTGCTTGCCGCCCCTGAGCGGGCCGTTGCTCTGCGCATACCAAAGGGCCCCGCCATTATCCGACACAAAAACCACCAGCGTATTTTCTTCGAGCCCTGTGGTTTTCAAAGCCTCCATAACCCGGCCGACACTATAGTCCAGGTGCTCCACGAAAGCCACGTTTTTGGCCCGTTTCTCCGTCAGGTTTGGTTCCCGCTCCCGGACCTTATCCAACCATGCCTGAGGGGGTTGGATCGGGAAGTGGGGTGCGTTGTACGCGAGATAGAGGAAAAATGGTTGCTCCTCCTCCTGGCGCTCTTTCAGGAAATCAATGGTCCAATCCGTAAACAGGTCCGTGGCATGTCCTTTGGGGTCGATTTCCTCCCGGTTCAGCCGCATCCAGTTGATGCCGCCCCGGCGGTGGTCCCAGTAATCGTCCATCATATCCCCCAAAAATCCCTTGAAATAAGTAAACCCGCGGTCATTGGGCGTATCGGGCTCTTCCAACCCCAGGTGCCACTTGCCGATAATCCCGGTGTGGTAGCCTGCCGGGTTCAACTCCGAGGGGATGAGGACCGCATCGTCCGCGAGGTTCCCCCAGTTGTTCTCCGGGTTTTGGCGGATGACGCCCGGGACACCGACGAGGTCCGGATACCTGCCCGTAAGCAACGCAGCCCGGCTCGGGGAACATACCGTGCTGTTCGCGTAGAAATTCGTGAACCGCATGCCGTTTGCCGCCAGGGCATCGATATTAGGAGACTGCAGATCCGCAGCCCCCTGGCAGGACAGGTCACCATACCCCAGGTCGTCGACCAGGATACAGAGAATATTCGGGGTATCCGGGCGCTCTTGCGCATAACACGTTCCGGTTGCTGCGGCCAAAAAACCCGTGGCGAAGAGAACCAGGATGGCGTTCACCGGACGAAGCCGGCGGGAATCCAATTGATGGAGATTCATGACAAATACATTTAAAGTTAAAGCGCGGTGTCCCCACCGCGCTTCGAATTAACTAACTAAACAATCAATCTACATCTAGAACAAAACATAAATCAATTTCTTTTCAGGTCAACCCCGGTCCTTCAGCAAATCGGGGGCTTTGACCATTTTGGCGTTATGCGCTTCCACAACCCGCCGGATTTCTTCGATGACCTCCGGGTGCTTCCCGGACAGGTCGTATTTTTCGGATGGGTCCTCCTCCACGTTATAGAGTAACGGCGGGTTGTGCTCCACCCGTTCGGCCCCCATCACATAGGCCTCCTTGGTATAGAAATGAGCCTTGTACGGCCCCAGGCGAACGGCATACAGGTCGGCCCCCTGGTAGTAAAACATCTCCTTCCGGGGTGACTCGGCATCCCCGAACAGGATCGGGCTCAGGTCTACCCCGTCCATTTCCCGGTCGTCGGGCATGGGCACCCCGGCCAGGCTGCTGAAGGTGTTAAACAGGTCCAGCGTGCTGCCCATATCCATGACAACTTTGGCAGGCAGCATTCCGGGCGCCCAGAAAATTGTGGGCTCCCGCATTCCGCCTTCCCAGGTAGTGCCTTTGCCTTCCCGCAGCAGCCCGGCGCTTCCCCCGGAGATACCGGTGGGCAGCCAGGGGCCGTTGTCGGACGTAAAGACCACGATGGTATTTTCTGCGAGACCTTCCGCCTCGAGCAGCTCCATGATCTGCCCTACCCCATGGTCGATTTCCTCCACCACGTCGCCGTAGAGACCCCGGGCACTGGTACCCCGGAACTCATCCGAGGTAAACAGGGGCACGTGTGGCAGGCTGTGCGCCAGGTACATGAAAAAGGGCTCATCCTTGTGCTCCCGAATCCATTTCACCGCCTCATCGTTATAGCGCTTGGTGATGGTGTTCTGGTTCACCGGACGTTCGATCTCTTCCGTCCCGCGGATCAATGGCACGTTATATTCCTCGGTTTTCAGGGATTCATAGCGCTCTGTATACCGGCCAAAATAATCCTGGTAGGAAGTGAACTGGCCTGTAAAGTCCATGTCATTTGAATAGGGAATACCGAAATAATCGTCAAAACCGTGGTTGGGCGGCAGGTATTCCTCCTTGTGCCCCAGGTGCCACTTGCCCACCATCCCGGTGGCGTATCCCGCCTTTTTCAATTGCTCGGCCAGGGTAATTTCCGAAGCCGGCATCCCATTGTGGGAGTCCGGGAAAAACACACCGATCTCGTTACTCGTCAAGCCGTTCCTGACCGGCAGTCTCCCAGTCAGCAGTCCCGCCCGGCTCGGGGTGCAGACGCTGGCAGCCACATAAAAGTTCGTCCATTTCTGGCCTTCGGCTGCCATCCGGTCCAGGTTTTTGGTATGGATCGTCGGGTGGCCAAAGGAACTCAGGTCGCCGTACCCGAGGTCATCGGCAAATACGATGATGAAATTCGGCTTTTCGGGTATGCCCCCGGCAGCAGCGGTTTCTTCGCTGTCGCCCGGGCTGGATTCGGTATTTTGACAACCCGCCAACAGGCCCAGGCACATCGTGAGGGCCATCAGGGTGCGGGCGCCCATTGCATTCCCGTTGAGGAAGCGCGTAGGCAGTAGTTTTCTGTAAACTTGCATAAACATAGTTCTATTGATTAATATCCGGGGTTCTGTTCCAGCAGGGAATTCGCGTCCAGCTCCACCTGTGGGATGGGGAACAACCTGCGGAAATCCTGGGCGTTTTTCCCACGGGCCTGTGCCCGCTCGATAAACACACCATGGCGGATCTGATCCTCCCGGGCTTTCTGCTCAAAGTAAAATTCCCATCCCCGCTCCTGCAGGATCGCCTCCCGGAGGGTGGTTTGGTTGTAGTCTGCCAGGACCAAAGGCGTGGCTCCCGCCCGGTTGCGCACCTGGTTGATCAGGTCGATGGCTTCCTGGGAGGGCCCGTTGAGTTCATTCAGCGCTTCTGCCCGGCTGAGCAGGATATCTGCGTAACGGATAACCGGCACGTCATTCCCCGCCCAGGGGCCTACGGAAGTCGGCTCAAAGGGGAATTTATTGGGGAAGGACTGGTCGTTGCCCAACCCCTGGACGAGCTCCCCGGTATTCGTACTGGTCCATTCCGTAATGATCTGGCTGGTCCTCGTATCCGAAGCCTCGAAGGAATTGACAAAATCGTCAAACAGATATGTACGAGCAGCAAAAACCGAGTTGCTGGGAAACGGCACGGGAAAATCCGGGGGAAAGGTAAGCGCATTGAGGGCATTCCCGGCTGCTGCAATGGTGGCCCCGTCTTTTGGGTGCGCCCAGATCAGCTCCTGGTTCCCCTCGTTGTCAAAGGCAAACACATCCGAATAGTTGGTCAGCAAGGCATATTGCCCCAGTTCAATCACATCCTGGGCGGCATTGGCCGCTTTCTGCCACTGCCGGGTATTGAGATAGTACTTGGTCAGTACGGCCAGTGCGGTTCCCCTGGAGGCCCGTCCGAATTCGGTGGCCTGATCCGGCAGGTTCGCAGCTGCTGCCTCGAGTTCCTGTTCGATGAAGGCCCGGGTTTCCTCATCGGTAGCCCGGGGTTGCAGCGGGTCGTCCGTCGAAGACGTGTAGAGCGGAAGCCGGCCGAACCAATTATACAACGCCGCATAATTCCATCCGCGCAGAAAGCGAGCCTCAGCTTCAGTTACCTGTCGGAATCCATCGGACAGATTCTCATTGTCCAGGTTGTCCAGGACGATGTTCGCATCCCGGATACTACTAAAATGTGCCTGCCAGATGGAGAATAATTGTGAATGGTTGGAGTCCCAGGTAAAATCCATGAGGGCAATCCACAGGTTCTCGATGGAACCGCCGGCCCCCCAGGTCTCGCCGGAGGTCATGGATTCGATATGGAGCGGGCCCCAGGTTTCAACAGCTCCGGAGCGGTGCGCATTCGTATAGGATGCCTTCAGCAAAGTCGACAATCCGGTTTCCGTTGTAAACAGGGTGGATGGAGACAATTCTGAAAAGACTTCTTCATCCAGTCGCTTCTCACACCCCAGGTGAAAAAATACGATAAGGGCTAAGAGAGTTATTTTATATGGTTTCATTGTTATATGATTTTTGATGGTTGGGTTTAGAAATTAGCGGTCAAACCGAGGAGGAATGTCCTCGCCAGCGGATAACTGCTATAATCAACCCGGACGTTGCTGCGTCCCAGGGAGTTGGCCTCGGGGTCAAACCCGGCGTAATCCGTGATGGTAAAGAGGTTCTGGCCGGTAACATACACCCGGAGGGCATTGATAAAATCCAGGTTGTTCACCGGTACGTTGTAGCTCAGCTGCAGGGTCTTCAAACGGAGATACGACGCATCCTCGACTGTCAGGCTGTTCACCTTACTCCCTCCATAGGCATTCGGGTTGGTAGACGACGGCCAGGGTGCATTCGGATTCTGCGGTGTCCAGCGGTTCAAAATCTGGTCGGCGATGCGATTCCGGCGGAAATTGGCCGGATACAGGGATTCGATGACATTGATGTTGATCAGGTCGGCCCCTTCCTGCCCCTGGAAAAAGAAGTCCAGCTGGAAATTCTTCCAGGAAATCGAGTTCTGGATCCCATAGGTGAAATCCGGGAATGGGCTTCCAATGATTGTCTGGTCATCCGGGGTGATCGCCCCGTCGCCGTTCCGGTCTTCAAATATCGGAAAGCCGGGCTCTGCCGTGGGCTGGGCCGAGTTGGCGATATCGTCCCCTTCCTGGAAAATCCCGGTAACCACATAGCCGTAGTAAGCGGCCAGCGGATCCCCTTCGCGGATCACGGCCGTATTCCCAACCGACTGGATATTCCCGGTCACGATATTGTCAATCCGGCCCAGGTCGACGACCTCATTCTTAATGGCCGCAAAGTTCAGCGTGGTCTTCCAGGAGAAATCCTCCGTCGAAATATTTGTGCTGCTGAACAAGAATTCAAAACCGGAGTTTCGGACCTCTCCCACGTTGGTTAGGATGGAGGAATAACCCGAAGCAACGGGCAGTGGCAGGTTAAACAGGAGGTCCTTGGAGCTCTTGGTAAAATAATCGAGGGTTACGCTGTAACGTCCGCTGAGGATGGAAGCATCCAAACCGACGTTGAATTGTTCGGTGGTTTCCCACTTCAGGTCCGGGTTGGCGATACGCTGGGGAACCACCGTACTCAGGATATTTCCGCCGAGCACGACAAATGGGCCGGTGCCAAAGGTGAGCTGGGAGGCGTAATTCCCAATTTCCTGGTTCCCGGTCTGGCCCCAGCTGGCCCGTAGCTTCAACTGGTCGAATATCTCGGGGATAAACTCTTCCTCCTGCAGCTTCCACCCAAAGGCGAAAGACGGGAAATACCCCCACTTGGTATTCTCCCCGAAACGCGAGGAACCATCTGCCCGGATCGATGCGGTCAGCAGGAACTTATCGAAGAGCGTGTAGTTTACCCGTCCCAGGTAGGACAACAGCGTGTTCTCCTCTTTGCCACTGTTCAGGTCGTCGTTGTTCGTGTTCCCCAGGGAAAGGTTGTTGGTACCAATTTCGTCGGTTGGGAAACCGCTGATGTTGGCCGACACAAACCGCGTGCTGAATTTCTGGTAGGTCGTTCCCCCCAGAACGGTCAGGATATGGTTTTCATTAAAGGTTTTGTTATAGGTCATCGTGTACTCAAAGAGGTAGTTGTTCCGCTCGAGTACGTTGATGTTGGCGATTCCTCCGGCCGCACTGCCGTAAATCGTCCGGCTGGAATTGTAGATGTCCCTGCGGGAAGTCTGCCGGTCCGTTCCGAAATTGAATTTACCGGACAAATCATCTGTGAAATTGTAATTCAGGAAGGCGCTTCCAAAGGTCCGGTTGGTTTCGTTCTCGCTCAAAATCCCGTTCAGGGTGGTCACCGGGTTGTTAACCGTAAGGTTGGGCGATTGCGCATACGAGCCATCCGCATTGAAAATGGGTTCCGTCGGGTCGTACAACAACGCCCCGTAGATGGGCCCGGCATTCTCGTTGGTCTGGATGCCGTCCACATTGTTCTGGTCCTTTACCAGGCTCGTGTTGAAGTTCAATCCAATCTGAGCATTCTCACCCAGCTTGGTATCCACATTGATCCGCCCGGTATATCGCTTGATGCCGGAATTCTTCACAACGCCCTCCTGGTCAAAGTAATTGACCGAAGCGTAAACGGAGGTAGCTTCGGAGCCGCCGCTGATGGATAAGTTGTGGCTGGATATCGGTGCCGAGCGGAATACCTCATCCTGCCATTGGGTCCCATCCCCGATAGCGCTGATGTCCTCCGGGGAAAAAACCACCCCGTTCCCCTGTGCCTGCGACAGTTCGTTGATCGCAGTGATGTACTGGGATGTAGAGAGGACGTCGATTTGCTTGGCCACGGTCTGCATGCCCGCATAGGCGTCATAGGTGAGGTTCACCTTGCCTTCCCGGCCTTTCTTGGTTGTGATGAGGATCACCCCGTTGGCACCCCGCGAACCGTAAATGGCGGTTGCCGAGGCATCCTTGAGGATTTCGATAGACTGGATATCCGCCGGGTTGAGCGCGTTGAGCGGGTTTCGGGGGCTTTGGTTGTCCCCGGTTTGAGCGGCGCCGCCGGAACTCAGGTTCGGGCTGTTGTCAATCGGGAACCCGTCGATAACATAGAGGGGTTCATTACTCGCATTCAGGGAACTGGCACCCCGGATCCGGATGGCGAGTCCGCCTCCCGGCGCCGAGCTGGCCTGGGTAATCTGCACCCCGGCTGCCCGACCGAGCATCAGTTGGTCTACAGAGGCATTGGCTCCCGGGTTCAGGTCGTCCTGGCTCAGGGAGGTGACGGATCCCGTCAGGTCGCTTTTGCGCTGGGTACCGTAGCCCACTACCACAATCTCATCCAGGGCCGCGGCACTTTCCTCCAGGGTAACATTCAACGTAGCTTGTCCGTTGACGGCTACTTCCTTGGTGGAAAAACCAATATAGGAAACCACTACAGTTGCGTTCTGGCCGGAAACCACCAGGGAATAATTGCCATCGAAATCGCTTTGCGTTCCATTGGTGGTGCCCTTTTCGACAATATTCGCGCCGGGCAGGGGGATCCCCTCCTGGTCCAGTATCGTCCCGCTGATCTCAAATCCCTGAGGCACATTGGCCTCTTCAATTACCGGGGCTTTGGCCATTGGCAGGGCAAAAATCGTGACCTGCCGGTCGCTGATTTTATAACCCAGGTTCCACCTCGGGAGTACCGGGTCCAGGATGTTCATCAGCGTGGCATTTTCCTTCCTTACGGTAACGATTTCGCTTTCCGGCAAAACCCCGTCCTTGTAAAAGAAAATATATTCGCTTTTACCTTGTATTTCGTTGAGCAGTGTTTTCAACGTGACTTTTTCGACATCGATATCGAGCCGTGTCTGTGCGTAGGAATCATTTGCCTGCAATGTGGTTATCCCGATGGCGATAAAGAGCAGAAATGTCCTCATAATGGTGAAGATGATGCGTCGGGAGTTGATTTGGCTCAAAGCCTGCTCGCATCTTGCGTAATTATTCATAATTTTACAGTTCAGTTTAGTATTAGTTGTCGTTATTCTGGCGATAATTAAAACTTCGGCCGGCGGGTGTTGGCGCACCTGTCGGCTTTTTTTATGTGCTTTTCTTCATAGGCGTCGCATTATTGGGTTGGTTCTTTGGTCAATACGATGGCGTCGGCAGTTTCTCGGAAATGGATTTCGGTCGCATCCGAGATGATGCCGATAACACTTTCTACATTTTCTTTCAGGTCCAGTTTTCCGGAAAACGTCTCTTTGGCCAGGTCCGGGTCCTCAATGCGGACGGTCCGGTTGTAATATCTCGATAGTTTTGTGGCTATTTCACCCAGGCTGTGGTTTTTCAGGCTCAGGAATCCATCCCGCCAGGAAAAGTAATCCTCCGGGTCCACCTGCTGGGTATAGAACTTTTGGGTCCGGGAATTAAACGCAGATCGCATCCCCGGCACCATGCGCATGGCCGCATCCTTTTTTGCCGAATAGGACACACGAACACTCCCACTTTTTAAAACGGTACTCGATTCGACGTCCTCCGGGTAGCTGGAGACATTGAAAACGGTTCCCAGAACCTCTATCCGCTGGTGTTCAGACAATACGCGGAAAGGTTTCTCCGGGTTATGGGCCACGTCAAAAATTGCCTCGCCTTCCAGGTAGACTTCCCGGTTGTCCTCGTTAAAGACGGCGGGGTAGACCAACTTGGTTCCCGAGTTCAGCCAAACTACCGTCCCGTCAGATAATTTCAGGTCGGTACGCTTGCCATAGGGCACGAGAATGGTGTTGTAAGTGGCTTTATTGTCCTGGAGCGCTTCCTGTCTGACGGTCTGGTTCCCAACGCGTACGTCGGTCCCGGATTCTGAATACGCCACCCCGGCCTGATCCGCATCGAGTGTCAGGTTTTTCCCCTGGCCAAGAACTATAGTTACCTGGTCACCTTCATTCGGGCGGACATCAGGAGCGGATTTTACAAAATCTTCGATCCCCGGTCTTGCCGGCTGGCGGTAGAAGAATGTCAGCCCAATGGAAATAGCCAGGCAGGCTGCTGCGCCAATCAGCACACGACGGCGGAATTTCCATTTCCTGTGGTGGTCGGCCTTGCGGGCCGATTCCATGATCCGGTCCCGTAGCGCTTGTTTTTCCTGAGGGGATAATATGTTTTTTGAATCTTGTTGCATGGTCATATTGGATAAGGAATCGGTGTATGTCTTCCGGCCCCTTTAATTAAAGGAGTACGGGCATTCGCGTTTATAGACACGTAAATCGAAAAAAAATTAAAAAAACAGGGAGAGGGCTGCTTTTCGCATGGCTTTCAGTGTGCGATAGACCAGGGTGCGAGCCGAAGGAACCGACAGCTGCAGGTCCTCTGCGATCTCCTCGTAGCTCTTGTCCTCGGTAAAACGAAGCTGGATGGCCTGTTTCTGGTGCTCGGTAAGTGTTTGCAATGCCTTGTGGAGGCTCTGGCGCAATCCTCTCTGGGATTCTTTCAGGACGATCACCTCTTCCGCGGATTCCGTAAAATGGCCGGGTTGGTCCAGAATTTTGGTTCGGTTGTTTTCGTCATCCAGGGATTGGGGTACTGCCTTGCCGGCCTTATAAAGTCTTCTCCTAAGTGCAGTGATCAGGTAGGCGCGGACATTGTCGGCCGGGGCGAGTTTATTATGATACCTATACAGATCCAAAAAGAGATCGTGGATGGCATCCTGGGCGGTACTCCTGTCGCCGCATACATAGAGAGATACCGCAAACAGATCATCCACATACCGGTCATAGAGCGCTCCGAGCGCCTCCATATCTCCAGTCCTTAACCGACCCCACAACCCGGAATCGCTTGGCGCGTCCGGCGGGTGATTGTGCCTGTCTGTTGAATGGTCCAGCATGAGTTGAAACAATATCCCGCGAGGGTTTTTAAAACGTGGAATTGCCAAATCCGCAATAATCTGGTCCTGCATTGCGGCATTGGAATCAAATATATTAATTAATTAACAAAACCTTAAAATGAATTTTTTAACCCGAAGACGTCGGAAATACCGGATGACTTGGATCAGCATCAAAAAAAACAGAAGTTCCGAACACAACTGTCTTCAAATTAATAGTCCTGCAAAATATTATTTCAGCAAACCGTGTCTATAAACAGGGAGAAATCAACTCTATGAAATAGAACTACGAGATGGAATTCGTCCACCTTTGGAACAAAAAGACGCCCTGTGACTATACGATCTGCTTTTCAATACGTTTCCCCGAGAAAGATTTTCTGGCCCCTCCAGATTTTCCTGGCAACTACCTTCTTGGGGTTTGCGCAGGAGAAGCCCAATATCGTCTGGATTGTGTGTGAAGACATCTCCCCCTATTTGGGGAGCTATGGCGAGGCCGGTGTCAACACCCCGAACCTGGACGCATTTGCCCGGGAGGCCGAGCGGTATACCCGGGTCTATACCACCTCCGGGGTGTGCGCACCCAGCCGGTCTGCCATCATCACCGGGATGAACCAGATATCCATCGGCACCCCACATATGCGTACGCACAACGACCCGAGGCTGATGCCCCAGGGGGTCCCCAGCTATTCGGCCGTGCTGCCCGAGAATGTGCACGCCTTCCCGGAATACCTGCGTATGAACGGCTATTATACCTCCAACAATGCCAAGGAAGATTATCAGTTCGAAGAACCGGTCACCGTTTGGGACGAAAGCAGCGTGGCGGCCAGTTATCGGAACCGGGCAGCCGGGCAGCCTTTTTTCAGTGTCTTCAACCTGGCGATCTCCCACGAATCCCAGGTGATCCGCCCCCCGGATTCCCTGTACTACGACCCGGAGGCAATGACCTTGCCCCTGTACTACGAAAACACCAGGCAGATGCGCCACGACAAAGCGGCTTTATTCACCCGTATCGAGCAAATGGACCGGGACTTCGGGGAGCTTATAGCCCAACTCAAAACCGACGGAGTCTACCAGGACAGCTATATCATTTTTTACAGCGACCACGGCGGGAACCTGCCCTGGATGAAACGCGAAATCCTGGAGCGCGGCCTGCACATCCCTTTTATGGTCCGGCATCCGCAAGCCCGGGATGCAGGTTCCGTGAATAACGACCTGATCAGCGCTGTCGATTTTGCGCCGAGCATGCTCTCGATAGCGGGCATCCAGCCACCGCAGTACCTGCAGGGAAAAGCATTTCTGGGCCCCCACGCAAACGAGGAAAAAAATGCGTACATCTTCGCTGCCCGGGACCGCACGGCCAACCACTACGACCGCGTGCGGTCTGTGAGCGACGGGACGTTCCGGTACGTGTATAATTTCATGCCGGAAGTCCCTAAATACCAGGATTTGGCCTACCGGAAGCAAATGGCCAGCATGCGGGAAATAATCGACATGCGGGATGCGGGGGAAATCACCAATCCATTTCTGCTGGACTGGTTTAAAGCCCCCAAGCCGCAGGAAGAGCTCTATTATACGGCCAAAGACCCGGATGAGGTACACAACCTGGCCGGAAACGCGGCCTTCGCCGAAAAACAGGCCGAATTGAAAAACGCCCTCTTTAACTGGCTGGATACGATTGACGACGTGGCGGAAATACCGGAAGCCGAAATGATCCGGAAGTGGTGGAATGGAAAGGACTCCCCGCCGGTTACGGCAGCCCCCGTCATTGAGACGGTGGCAGGTGGCGTCCGGCTTATGTCCGACACGCCGGGGGCATCCATCGGCTACCGGATCTTTGACGGGGCCATCGGGGATACCATCCGGGTCCGCGAGATAAAAACCTGGGACTTTTTCTATCTTATGCCCGGGAACGACGCCACCACCGTGGAAGTCCCCATACCCTGGGAAGTGTATTCAGGCGGAACTGTCCCCCTGAAACCGGGGCAGACCATCCAGGTAAATGCCCGGCGGATCGGCTACCTGCCATCCGAGAACACTCTTGAAATGAATGAGTAAATCCAATTAAACAACCTAAATAACCCAAAAAAGATGTTCCAAATAATGCGACCCCTGATTGCAGTAGCCATCGGACTCCTCCTGGGAATCCCCACCTCGCTTACCGCCCAGCGAAATACCGGCAAAAAACAGCGCAACGTCATCTTTATCCTCACCGACGACCACCGCTTTGACTATATGGGATTCACCGGAAAGGTGCCCTGGCTGGAGACCCCGAATATGGACCGGCTGGCGGCCGAGGGCGCCTACCTGCCGAATGCATTTGTCACCACCTCCCTCTGTTCCCCGAGCCGGGCCTCCATCCTCACCGGCATGTTTTCCCACACGCACACCATTGTGGATAACCAGGCCCCGAACCCGGGTAACCTGACATATTTCCCGCAATACTTGCAAGAGGCAGGCTACCAGACGGCCTTTTTGGGCAAATGGCATATGGGCAGCCATACGGACGAGCCCCGCCCGGGCTTCGACCACTGGGAGAGCTTCTTTGGGCAGGGGGTCTACTACAACCCCACGCTGAACATCAATGGGGATCGCATCGAATACAAGGATTCCACCTATATCACCGACCTGCTCACCGAGCACGCCGTAGACTGGCTGGAGTCCCGGGATAAAGACAAGCCCTTCTTCCTCTACCTCTCCCACAAGGCCGTACACGCGGAATTCCAGCCGGCCCAGCGGCACAAAGGGCGCTATGCCGGGAAGAAAATTGAATTGCCGCCCACCTACGAACAGACCAAGACCGGGGCCTGGCGCGACCTGAAATGGCCCGAATGGGTGGCCGAGCAGCGGGTGAGCTGGCACGGGGTGGATTATATGTACCACAGCAACATCGACATGCAGGAACTCGTACAGGCCTATTGCGAAACGCTCCTGGGCGTGGACGATAGCGTGGGTGCCGTGCTGGAATACCTGGAAAAAGAAGGCCTGGACGAGGAGACCCTGGTCATCTATATGGGCGACAACGGCTTCAGCTGGGGTGAACACGGGCTCATCGACAAGCGCCATTTTTACGAGGAGTCCGTCAAGGTACCACTGCTTGTGCGTTGCCCGGAACTCTTCGAGGGCGGCCAGGTGCCGCAGGACATGGTCCAGAATATCGACATCGGCCCCACCGTGCTGGCCGAGGCCGGGGTGGCCCAGCCGGACGACATGCCGGGTGTCTCGTTTATCCCGATACTAACTGGGGATAAAAACGCTACCAAACGGGACAAGATCTTTTATGAATATTATTGGGAAAACGATTTTCCAATGACCCCGACTGTCTTCGGCATGCGTACGGATAAGTACAAATACATCCGCTACCACGGCATCTGGGACCGCAACGAACTCTACGACCTGGAGAACGACCCCCATGAGATGTACAACCTCATCGGCGACCCGGACAAACAAGAGGTGATCCAAACCATGCTCGATTCCCTCTACAACTGGCTGGAAACCACTGACGGCATGAAGATACCGCTCAAATCCACGGACCGGCCCCGTTGGGGGGACTACAGGCACAAAGGGGAATATTAGGGGTATCCGTTCCGTCAAAATGGCAAAAGCATTGTATCTTTTGGATTTTAACCGGTACCCGAACCCGTAAATATCCAATTAGTAACTGCCATGAACCAGACCCATCGGAACCTGTCGGGCTTCCGCAAAACCAGCCGTGTCCTTTTTAACTTTTTGATTGCATGCCTTTTAACCATCCTCACAGGGGGCAGCCTCGTATCCTGCGAGGACGAAGGGCCGCGCGTTTTGGTGTTCTCCAGGACGGCGGTCTGGCAGCACGAATCCATCCCGTTTGCCAACAAGGCCATCGACAGCCTCGGGGATGCCAATGGGTATCGCGTGGATCTCAGCGATGACGCTTCCGACTTCAACGACGAGGAGCTACAGCGGTATGATGCGGTGATATTCAACAATACTACCGGGAATGTCCTCAACCCGGAACAACAGGCCGCTTTCCAGAGGTACATCCAGGCCGGGGGCGGGTTTGTAGGCATCCATTCTGCGGCCGATACGGAATACGAGTGGCCCTGGTACGGCCACCTGGTAGGCGCCTATTTTGAAAGCCACCCGCACAACCCGAATGTACAGGCCGCTTCCATAGACATCGTGGATTCGGACCATCCCGCCACGGACAGCCTGCCCGCCCGCTGGGAGCGGCGGGACGAATGGTACAACTACCGCTCCTTCTACCCGAATATCCATGTCCTGGCACAAATCGATGAGGAAACGTACCGGGGCGGCACCAATGGAAGCCACCACCCCATTGCCTGGTACCACGAATACGACGGGGGCCGCTCCTTTTACACAGGAGGGGGCCACACACCCGCCTCCTTTTCGGAACCCCTGTTCCTGAAACACCTTCAGGGCGGTATCGACTACGCCATGGGCGCAGGCAGGAACCTGGATTACTCCCGGGCAACAGCCATGGCCGAACCAGAAGAAAACCGGTTTGAGAAAACCGTCCTGCTGAACGACCTGAGTATCCCGATGGAATTGGATATCTCGGAAGACGGGCGCATTTTCTACACGGAGCTCCGGTCGGCCAACCTGGGTTTCTACAATATCCATACGGGCGAGCAGGGCATTGCCCACCGGTTTGACGTAGCCACCGAAGGCGGCACCGGCCTGATCGGGGTGAAGCTGGACCCGGGCTTTACAACCAACCACCTCATTTACATCTATTATTCGCCAGCTACTGAAGCGGAAACAATCGTCTTCAACCTCTCGCGTTTTGTCGTACGGGAAGACCAGACCCTGGACCCGGATTCCGAGCTGGTCCTCCTGCAGGTACCCGTACACCGGGATGGCGGATCCCACCACGGGGGTTCGATGGCCTGGGACCCGGACGGGAACCTGCTCCTCTCCACCGGGGACAGTTCCAACCCCTTCCCGGCTGAAGGCTACGCCCCGCTCGACGAGCGGCCGGGCCCCCAATATCTCAGCCTGGACGCCCAACGGTCCGCGGCCAATACAAACGACCTTAAAGGAAAAATCCTCCGGATCCGACCCACTTACGGACCGGAATCCAACACCAACCCCTATACGATCCCGGACGGCAACCTGTTTGCCGCCGATACGCCCAAAACGCGGCCGGAAATCTACATCATGGGGTGCCGCAACCTCTATCGGATTGCCATCAACCCGGATACCGGTACGCTCTACTGGGGGGATATCGGACCAGATGCGGGTGAAGACGGACCCCAGGGCCCCAAGGGGTACGACGAGTTTAACCAGGCCAAATCGGCCGGGAATTACGGTTGGCCCTATTTTATCGGGAATAACCGCGCCTATACGGACTGGGATTTTCAGCAACAGGCCGGGGAAGCCACCTTTGACCCGGAGGGGCCCTACAACGACTCCCCGAACAATACGGGCCTGAACCAGCTCCCGCCGGCCCGGGGGGCCATGATCTGGTATCCGTACGACGCGTCGGCGGAATTCCCGGAGTTCGGGACGGGCGGGCGTTCGGCCATGGCGGGTGCCTTCTATAAATACGACCCGGATTCCGAGGCCCCCAACCGGTTTCCGCAGTATTACGACGGTACGTTGTTCGTCTTTGAGTGGATGCGCAACTGGGTGAAGGCGTTGCGGTTCGATGCGGAAGAAAATTACCTCCGGGCCGAACCGTTTATGACGGAAAGCGGGGATTTCCGGCGTCCGATCGATGCGGTTTTCGGGAAGGACGGCATGCTGTACATGTTGGAGTACGGGTCGGTTTACGGGGCGGACAACGACGATGCCCGCCTGGTACGCATCGCCTACAACCGGGGGAACAGGCCTCCCGTAGCTGTTGCCGGCATCCGGGATTCCGCTGCCGAGGCGGACCTTTCCAAACGGGTATATATTACCTCGGAACTGCGCACCCTGCAGGCAAAACGGGAAATTGCCGGGCAGGCACCCCTCAGGGTCCATTTCTCAAGCCGGGGTTCAGGGGACCCGGATGATGGGGAGACACTCACCTACTCCTGGGATTTCGAGGGGGGACGATCCACCAGTTCGGAGCGGCATCCAACACATACATATACCCGCCCGGGAACCTATACCGCCCGCCTGTCTATTACGGATGCGGCGGGGAATAGCGCCACGGACAGCGTCCGGGTCACGGTGGGCAACGAGCCGCCCCGGGTGGCATTCGACAGCCCGGACAATCAATCCTTTTTCTGGGAGGGCAGGCCTTTCCGCTATGAAGTTCGGGTTTCGGACCCGGAGGAACCCGCAACGGACCCCGACAGGCTTTCCGTCCGGTTCGGGTTTACTTCCCGACCCGGCAGGGCCGCCACAGCCGGTGCGCCTGTAGCGGACACCCCCATGCCGTACGGCTACACGCTGATCGAACGCAGCGATTGCCGCGCTTGCCACGTTGCGGAAGGGGCCTCGGTAGGGCCTTCCTATACGGACATCGCCCGGCGCTACTCCGGGCAGCCGGACGCCCTGGAATACCTGGTGAAAAAAGTCATCGAAGGGGGTGCCGGGGTCTGGGGTGAAAGCCCGATGAGCGCCCACCCCCAGCTGGCCGCGGCCGATGTCCGGGAAATGGTCCGGTACATCCTGTCCCTCTCGGATTCCAATGGGGAAATGACCCGGGTGGCCCGCGAGGGATCGGTCCGTTTCAGGGACCACGGGGATGCAAAAGAGTCCGGGAGGTACCTGCTCGAAGCCGCATACAGCGATACGGGGGCAAACGGAACCGGTCCGCTGACCGGTCGGGAGGTCCTGACATTCCGCAATGCCCGCGTCCCCATGGTATCCATGGACGAGTATGTAGGCTTTGAGCGCTTTGGCAATTACCTGACCAATGCGGGTCATAAGGCCTTTTATATGATGAAGGATGTGGACCTGACGCACATTTCGGGGTTTTTGTTCGAATATTCGGCGGAGGGGCCTACAGGTGCCATCGAGGTCCGGATCGATTCACAGGCCGGCCCCGTTATCCTCAGGACCCCGTATCCGGCCACCGGCGACTGGGATCGGGTGGAATCCCTGGAAGTACCACTTGAGCAGGGGATACAGGGACGCCATGATATCTATTTTATCCCGGTCAAGCCGGAGCCGCCGAACACGGACATTATCAACATGAAGGCCGTAACCTTCCTCGCTGATGCGCCCGGTTGATTCCCCGGGGAATCGGGGCAATTCCTGTTTCGAAACCAATCGTCCCAGCGGAAGATTTCCATTACCTTTTGGCAAGCGATGCATGTATTCGCTATGATATAAAAATTCATACCCATGCCGAATCCAGGAATCAAAAACGAAGATCAGTACGAAGCGCTTCGCGAGAAAGGTTACAGCAAGGAAAAAGCTGCGCGGATCGCCAACACGCCCGATGCCGGGGAAAAAGGAGGCGCTGCCGACAAATACGAGGCCCGGACACGGGAGGAGCTCTACGAGCAGGCCCGGGAAATCGGGATTGAAGGCCGATCCAAAATGAACAAGAAGGAATTGATCGATGCCCTCCGGAACCACTAGGGAAATACGCTGGTTCCTGGAACTCGAACCCACGGGAATCCGGCAATGGTTCAGGAGCCTCCCCTTTGAATCCCTGGAGGAAC
>CAXQQM010000064.1:0-28852 GCA_964226055.1 Robiginitalea sp.
CCCGGCCGGGTCGAGATACAGTTCCTGGACCCCGACGAGGCAGACACCGAAACGGCCTACCTGGACCGCACAGTCGATATCCTGGGGCGCCTGAGGGGAGAAGGGTACCGCCTGGGGGACATCTGCGTCCTGACCCGGAGGCGGAAAGACGGGGTCGCGCTTTCCGACCGCCTGCTGGCCGAAGGCATTCCGGTTATCTCCTCGGAAACCCTGTTGCTCGCCAACCATCCCACGGTCCGGTTCCTGGTGGATTTGCTCCGCCTCCTCCAGGACCCGTCCGACCCGAACCACGCCTATGGCGTACTTTCCTTCCTGGCCCCCGCCGGGTCAACCACCCATGCCTGGATCAGCAACCACCTCCGGGATGCCGGCGGGCTGCTGCTTCGGGAGTGGTCTTTCAATACCACGGTTATGCGGCTGAAGCCCGCCTATGATATCCTGGAGGAAGCCATCCGGGATTTCCGTCTCGGGGGGGAGGCGGACGCCTACCTCTTCGCCCTGCTGGAACACGCCCTGGAAGCTTCCCGAAACGGGGATGTTTCCCCCGGTACCTTCCTGGATTACTGGGAAAGCAAAAAAGAAAAACTGAGTATCGCCGCCCCCGAAAACCCGGATGCCCTCCGCCTGATGACCATCCACAGCGCCAAGGGGCTCGAGTTTCCGGTGGTCATCTTCCCGTTTGCGGATTCACAGATCTACGGGGGGAAGAACCCCAAGCTCTGGCTCCCGGTAGACCCGGAGAGTTTTTGCGGGTTCTCCTACCTGCAAATCAGTTCCCGCAAGGAGGTGGAGCACTACGGGGCCGCAGCGGCAGCCTGTTACCGGGAGGAGCGGGAAAAACTGGAACTCGACGCATTCAATGTCCTCTACGTGGCCCACACGCGGGCCATCCATGCCCTCTTTGTCCTGACCGGGAAGGCGCCTGCCGGGAACATCCCGCAACCCGGGAGGTACACCGATTTGTATGCGAGCTATCTCCGCGCTGCCGGCAAATGGGAAGATACTACCCGGACGTATTCTTTTGGATCCCCGGCCCCTGTCCCGGAACACCGGGATTTCCCGATACGCAACCCATTGCAACTGGGATATTCCTCCAGGGACGCCGGGCGCCTCCGGGTCGTTACACGGTCCGGACGGCTTTGGGACAGTGCACAGGAAGCTGCTGCCGCCTACGGGAATACGCTTCACCTGGCGCTGAGCCTGGTGCGGACTGCAGCCGACCTGCCCGGGGTGATCCCGCGGCTCGTCGGGGAGGGGCTGATCCCGGCAGAGGAGAAGGAGTCCCTCGCCAGGCTACTCGGAGAGGTGGTCCACCACCCGGAACTCGCCCCCTATTTTAAGGAAGGGGCAGAGATTTACAACGAAAGGGACATCATTCTCCGAAATAAGGTAATTTTACGCCCGGACCGGTTGGTGATTCAACAGGGTAGAGCAGTCATCATCGATTACAAAACCGCCCGTCCGGCCCCCGGGCACCTGGACCAGCTGCGCGGATACGCCGCGGCCGTCGAAGAAATGGGGCTGAAAATCGACCGGGCACTACTGGTCTATATCACAGACAACGGAATCCAAACAGAAACCCTTTAACTATGTACGGTAAAATACAAGAACACCTGAAAAACGAACTGGAGGATATCCGCCAGGCCGGGCTTTTCAAGGAGGAGCGCATCATCACCAGCGCCCAGGGGCCCGTAATCCGAATATCCACGGGACAGGAAGTGCTGAATTTCTGCGCCAATAACTACCTGGGCCTCTCCGCCCACCCCGATGTGGTCCGCGCCGCCAAGGACACGCTGGACAGTCACGGGTTCGGGATGTCTTCCGTCCGCTTTATCTGCGGCACCCAGGACATCCACAAAAAACTGGAACAGACCATCGCGGATTTTTACGGAACCGAGGATACCATATTATATGCAGCCGCCTTTGATGCCAATGGCGGGGTCTTTGAACCGCTGCTCGGGCCTGAGGATGCCATTATTTCCGACTCCCTGAACCACGCTTCGATTATCGACGGGGTCCGCCTCTGTAAGGCGATGCGGTACCGGTATACCAACGCGGATATGGCCTCCCTCGAGGAGCAGCTCCGAAAAGCCAATGAGGACGGGGCCCGGTTCAAGGTCATCGTCACCGACGGGGTCTTCTCCATGGACGGCCTGCTGGCGCCCCTGGATGAGATTTGCGACCTGGCCGAAAAATACGACGCCCTGGTAATGATTGACGAATGCCATGCCACCGGCTTTATCGGGGAGACCGGCATCGGTACCCTGGAGGAAAAAGGGGTGCTCGGCCGCATTGATATCATTACCGGTACCCTGGGCAAGGCCATGGGGGGGGCCATGGGAGGGTATACCACCGGGAAAAAGGAAATTATCGAAATGCTCCGGCAGCGGTCCCGGCCGTACCTGTTCTCCAACAGCCTCGCACCGGCCATTGTCGGCGCTTCCATCAAGGTATTCGAAATGTTGTCCCAGGACGATTCCCTGAAAAAAACCCTGGACCGGAATACGGCGTACTTTAAAAAAGGGATGAAGGCCCTCGGGTTTGATATCATTGACGGGGAATCTGCCATCGTCCCCGTGATGCTTTACGACGCGAAGCTGTCCCAGGAAATGGCGGAAAGACTGCTCGAAAAAGGCATCTACGTCATCGGGTTTTTCTACCCGGTGGTGCCCAAGGGGAAGGCCCGGATCCGGGTGCAATTATCCGCCGCGCACGAGCTCGAACACCTGGACAGGGCCATCATGGCATTCAAGGAAGTCGGCAAGGATCTCGGGGTCATCTGAGCCCTGTAAAGACAGGCGATTTGAGACGAAAAAAATGGGAATATGATTTTGTTAATAAACTTTAACAACTTACATTTGCCTCTAATAAACACTTAAACTTAAAAATTTGAACATGAAACAGCTTAGCAGATTATTGGTTGTTGGCCTACTCGTTTTAGGGTTTAACAACATACAAGCACAGGATGAGAATAATCCCTGGCAAATAAGCTTCGGTGTAAACGCCATTGACGTTTACCCCACCAACGATTCCGATGCCGCTTACCCGACGGGATCCCTTTTCAGTGAGTACTTCAACGTGAACGACCACTGGAATATCCTGCCTTCCATCTCTTATGTTCATGTATCGAAATATATCGGTGATGGATTTGCAGTAGGTGTTCGCGGATCGCTGAACCGTATCTCCAAGCTCGGGGATGTTTCTGCCGACGATCTTTCGCACTATGCTGTAGATGGTACCATCAAGTACAATATTCTGAAAAATACCAAGATCGATCCTTTCGTTGAAGTAGGTGGTGGTTACACCTGGGTTGACGAAATCGGAGCCGGTACGGTTAATGGAGGTATCGGTGTGAACTACTGGTTCACCGACTTTATCGGTCTGACCCTCCAGACACAATACAAGCACGCCTTCGAAGATTACGGCGTGAAGCACTTCCAGCACCTGGCCGGTGTCTCTATCCGCTTTGGCGGAACCGACACAGACGGTGACGGTATCTACGACAAAGACGATGCCTGCCCCGAGGTTGCCGGACTGGAAGCCTTTAACGGTTGCCCGGATTCTGACGGTGACGGTATCGAAGATGCCAAGGATGCCTGCCCGAACGAGGCCGGATCCATGGAGATGAACGGATGCCCGGATGCTGACGGAGACGGCGTTGCCGACAAGGACGATGCCTGCCCGAACGAAGCTGGCCTGCCGGCCCTTTCCGGATGCCCCGATGCTGACGGAGACGGCGTTGCCGACAAGGACGACGAATGTCCTTCCGAAGCAGGACCTGCTGAAAACAACGGATGCCCCTGGCCGGATACTGACGGCGACGGAGTCCTCGACAAAGACGACGAGTGCCCGGATACAGCCGGAACCGTAGCCAACAACGGCTGCCCGGAAGTAACTGAAGAAGTGCAGGCCCAGCTCAACGAGTACGCCCGTACCATCCTCTTCGACACCGGTAAAGCTTCCCTGAAGCCCGAGTCCACCCGTGTATTCGTAGACATTATCCGGATCCTGGATCAGTACCCGAACAGCCGCTTCACCGTTGAAGGTCACACCGACAGCGTGGGCAGCAACTCACTGAACCAGAAACTCTCTGAAGAGCGCGCCAACTCTGTCCGCGACTTCCTGATCAACGAAGGCATCGACGCCTCTCGCCTGGAAGCCGTAGGTTACGGTGAAGAGCGCCCGATCGCTACGAACAACACCCGTGCCGGTCGCACGCAGAACCGTCGGGTTGAAATCAACCTGATCAAGGAGTAAGTTTATAAAACCGATAATCTTGGGAAAGCCCTGGCAGAAATGCCGGGGCTTTTCTATTTTTAGTATATGCAGTCTTTCCTGGATTCCGTTTTGGACGACCTGCCCGAGTGGCAATCGGACCCGTCATCATTTGTTTTTGTACTGCCGAGCAAGCGGGCCGGCTTTTTTTTAAAGACCCGGATGGCGGAGCGGGCAACAAGCACCTTCCTGTCGCCCCCCATCTGGAGTATTGAAGACTTTGTGGCGGAGATTTCAGGTTTGCGGTACGCCGGCACACTCCATCTGCTGTTCCGGCTGTACGAGGCCTGCCTGGACCAGGATGGGGTGGCGCAGGAATCCTTTGCCGATTTCACCAAGTGGGGCCAGACCCTCTTGCAGGATTTTAACGAGGCCGACCGCTACCTAGTAGACACGGACCGGTTGTTCGATACCCTGGCGGCCCTGAATGAGATCCGGAACTGGACTCCGGACGGCAGCAGTACGCCCATGATGGACCGGCAAATCGCCTTCTGGAAGAACCTGGCACCGATCTATTCGCGCTTCCGGACAAACCTCGCCGTGGAGGGCCTCGCCTATCAGGGCATGGCCTATCGCGCCGCCGCCTCCCAATTGACAGCCTATGCGGAAGCCCGGGAGAATATCCGGTATATCTTTATAGGTTTTAACGCGTTGAATACCGCCGAAGACCGCATCATCCAGCAACTGCTTGAAAAACCGGGCTCCCGGATCTACTGGGACGCCGACCCCCATTACATCGACAACCCCGTCCACGACGCCGGGCATTTTATGCGAAAACACCTGCGGGACTGGCCTTCCCTCTCAGAGGGCCTCGCGGGAATCCAAAACCATTTCGCCAGGCCGCGCAGCATCCGGATGGTGGGTATCCCCAAATCCGTGGCCCAGGCCAAATACTGCGGCTCCCTGCTCGGGGAATTATACGCCGACGACCCGGCGCGTATGGAAAATACGGCCCTGGTGCTCGGGGATGAGGCCCTGCTGACGCCGGTGCTGCACGCCCTCCCCGCAGGAATCCCTGCCGTAAACATTACGATGAGCTACCCGATCCGGCACAGTCCGATGGCGCAGTTGTTCGACCTGCTCCTTGAGATGCGGATCCGCAGGACCCCCGAGGGATGGCGGGTACCACAACTACTCGTGCTGATCGCCCATCCCTACCTGCAATCCTGGTTCCGGGAAATGGGTTTTGATCCGGCACAGGGCCGGGCGTACCTCATCCGGGAAAACCTGTACTATGCGAATGCCGATACGCTGGAGGCCATGGGCCTGCCCGGGATTGCCCGGGAATTACTCCTCCCCTCCCCGGGCGGAAACCCCCGTACCCATGCAAAAAACCTGGAGCAACTCACCCTGGCCCTTAAACCGGTCTACCAAAAAGCCGGGGACCCGCTGCAACTCGAATACCTGTTCCATTTCAACCAGTTATTCAACCAGCTGATCCAGCATACCGGCGCCTACCCGTTTGTCAGCGACCTGAAATCCCTCCAACTGCTCTACCGGCAACTCCTGGCGGATGAAAAGGTGGATTTTGAGGGGCAGCCCCTCAGCGGCCTGCAGGTGATGGGGATGCTCGAAAGCCGGAACCTTGATTTTGATACGGTGATTATCACCTCCGTAAACGAAGGCATCCTGCCTTCAGGCAAATCGAATGCCTCCTTTATCCCCTTTGACGTCAAGCGGGAATTCGGCATGCCCACCTACAAGGAAAAGGATGCCGTCTACACCTACCACTTCTACCGGCTGCTTCAGCGGGCACGCCGTGTGGTGATCTGCTACAATACGGAGGCGGAAGTCATCGAAGGTGGCGAACCCAGCCGGTTTATCAACCAGTTGCGGACCGACCCCCTCCTGGGGCCGCAAACGGAAATGGCCTTTGCCGTCCCGGAAACCGGGTCCGACCGGCCTGGGGAGCTGCGGATTGCCAAAGGGCCTGAGCTTGTCGAACGACTGCGGGAGATGGCCTCCAGCGGGTTTTCCCCGACTTCCCTGAGCCGTTTTATCGCCGACCCCCTCCTGTTTTACCAGCGAAACGTCCTGGGCCTGGAGGAATCGGAGGAATTGGAGGAAACCGTGGCCGCCAATACCTTCGGCACCGTGCTGCACGATGCCCTGGAAGCACTTTTCCGCCCCTTGGAAGGTGCTTTTCTGGACCGGGAAAACCTGGCGGAACTGCAATCCCGTTCCGACGATGCGATTGAGTCCGCTTTTCGAAAAAACTATTTGCGCGACGGTAAGGCCCGGGGGAAGAACCTGATTGCCCTGCAGGTCCTGCGGCAACACCTGAAACACTATCTCAGCAGTGAGGTGACCCGGGCGGAAAAGCACCGTATCCGGATCCTCGGGGTGGAAAAGAAATTCCGCCGGGAACTGTCTGTGCCCGGCCTGGAGCATCCCGTTACCTTAAAAGGCACCGTAGACCGGATTGAGGAGGTTGACGGGCAGGTGCGGATTGTCGATTACAAGACCGGGAAGGTATCCCCAGCCGAGCTGCGTATTTCCGAATGGGAATCGCTCCGGACGGAACCGGATCGCGCCAAGGCCTTCCAGGTACTCTGCTACGCCTTGCTTTACAACGGGGATTCGGGAATCCTCCCGGGAAAAGCAGGGGTCGTCTCCTTCAAGAACCTCGGGGAAGGCTACCAGTGGTTCGGGGTACGCACCGCCCCCCGGCAGACAGAGGAGCAAATCCAGGCAGATACACTTTCGGCATTCCGGGAGGTCCTCCACGAACTCCTGTTGGAGGTGTTCAACCCCGCCATCCCGTTCGAAGCCCGTCCCGTATAGGGACTACTTCTTGTCCGGGCGCGAAGGCCGTACCTCAATCTTGCTCGGCAGCGTCCGCGGGTGCATTTTCAGCAGGTCCAGGACCAGTTCCCCCAGGTCTTCCGGCTGGATTTTCCAGGCATCCTTTTCGGAGGGCTCGTTATTGTTGAAATGCGTCGCCACGGAGCCGGGCATGATCGTCGACACCTTGATGTCAAAGGGACGCAAGTCGAGCATGGCCGCCTGTGTAAAGCCCACCACCCCGAATTTGGTGGCGTTATAACCTGCACCGGATGCGAAGAAATTTGTCCCGGCCAGGCTTGCCACCGTAATGTAATAGCCCCGGGATTCCTTCAGGGCCGGCAAAGCTGCTTTCAGCGTATGAAAAACCCCGGTCAGGTTTGTGTCGACCATCTGTTTCCAATGGTCCGGCGATAGTTCGTCCACAGGTGCAAAATGGCCGAGGCCTGCGTTTGCAATCACGGCGTCCAATTGCCCCCAGCGGTATAAAATCGTTTTGACGGCCTCCTCTTCATCTTCCAGCCGGGTAACATCCGACACTATCGGGATGACCCGCTCCCGGTCCAGGGACGCAGCCGCTTCCTCAATCCGCTTTTTATCCCGGCCGCTGATCGCCACGCGCATGCCCGCCCTGAGCAACGACTGGGCAATCCCGTATCCGATTCCTTTTGAGCCTCCCGTAATGTAGGCTACCTTATCCTTCAATTGATCCATGGGTATCTTAGGTTTTATTCGTGAAAACCACAAGATAACAAGCAGAATCCGCCCCCGGAATTCCTATCAGAAAAATCAGGAACATTTTTGAGAATTGTATAAAATGCGTATTTTTGCCGTCTAGTTCACGGGGGATTAGCTCAGCTGGCTAGAGCGCTTGCATGGCATGCAAGAGGTCACCGGTTCGACTCCGGTATTCTCCACGATCAAGCGCCATCATCCGACTTCGGAGATGCGATTAAGAACTAAGAAAGCCACCAAGTTTACTTGAGTGGCTTTCGTGTTTTTAAGCGTCTATGCCGAAAGGCATAGCGAAGTCGGATGATGGCATTTGCAGGACGGGAGATCATCCGGAGCTGCGAAGCGACTCCGGTGACGAAGTCCGCCAAGATTTCTTGAGCGGTTTTTTTCGTTTGAGCGCCTGAGCGACAGCGAAGCAATTTCTTCACCCGGCATTTGCAGGACGGGAGATCATCCGGAGCTGCGAAGCGACTCCGGTGACGATTCCCGTCAATCAATCCTTCTTCACACTCAGCACCAACACGGGAATCCGGGCCGAAAACTCGGATTTCAGGATCGTATTCTTCTCCCAGAGCGCATTGAAAAAGCCCCGCTTCCTGCGGAATACCGTCAGCAGGTCCGGTTGCTGGCTTTGCAGGTGCTCCAGTACGCCCAGGTAGGTATTTGCGTGTTCAGTCATGGTCACCTGGGAGGCGAGGTCCATGAGGGAAGTGTTGATCTTCAGGTCGTCATTGGTATAATTTGGCGTCTTGACCATCAACAGGTTCACCTTGGCCCCAAATTTCTCCTTGATGGCCATCAGCGGTTTAAGGACGCGTTTCTTCTTCAGGATCCCCGACCTGAAGGCCGTCAGGATGGTTTTGTAAGGACTAAATGTGCATCCCTTCGGCACAATCAACGTAGGGATGTTCGTGCGCTTGATAATCCGCCCGGTGGTATTCCCCAGGTAGAGCTCCTCATCGATTTCCACGCTGCGTGGCGCGATGATGATCAGGTCGATGTCTAGTTCCTTTGTCAGGTCGTTCAGGCCGTCCACCAGGTCGCCCCGGTAGGTGGCCACTTTAATCTCCACGCCCCCCGTATCGATCTGGCCTATGAGTTCGCGTAGCCTCTCCTTGCTGCTTTCGACAATCTTCTCCTTTACATTCGACAAATCCCCTGCCCGGCTTGCCTTTGTCAGTACTTCCATCGCGTAGATTTCAGCCTTGAATTCCGCGCCGAAGCTCACGGCGTATCTCAGTGTTTCAATGGCGCTTTCAGGGTTTCCTACAGGGACCAGGATTTTTTTCATGGGTGGTTGGATCTAGTTAATTCCTCTAAATTTACACAAAATGTCGGCTGCGAAATGATCCGCCCTGCAAAAGTAGAGGAAATCCCCGAAATTATGGAAATGGCCCGGGCCTGCGGCCGCGCCATGCAGGCCAAAGGCATCTTCCAGTGGACAGATGCCTACCCGACGCGTGAAGCCTTTGTCCGGGACCTGGACCGGGGGGAGCTCTGGGTAATCGACCCGGGTAACGGGCCTGTGGGTACCATCGTCGTGTCTTCCCAGATGGACGAAGAATACAAATCGGTATGCTGGCTCACCCCGCATTGCGACAACCTGTACATCCACCGCCTGGGGGTTCACCCGGATTACCAACGCCAGGGCTTTGCACAACAGCTGATGGACCATGCCGAAGGGATGGCGCTCCGGGAAGGCGCCCGCTCCATCCGCCTGGACACCTTCAGCCGAAACCACCGAAACCAGCGATTCTACGAGCAGCGGGGCTACCAGCGCCTGGGGGCTGTCTACTTCCCCAGGCAGAGCGCTTACCCTTTTTATTGTTATGAGCGGGTCTTAAATTCGCAGGCGTGAATCCAGCCCTCTCCCGGAAAAACATCAACCGCCTGGCCATACCTGCTATTTTTGCCGGTATTGCCGAGCCGGTCCTCAGCATCACGGACACGGCCATCGTCGGCAATATCCCCGAAAACGGCCTGGAATCCCTGGCAGCCGTGGGGATTGTCGGGTCCTTCCTTTCGATGCTTATCTGGATTCTGGGCCAGACGCGGTCTGCTGTATCGGCCATCGTGGCCCAGTATGTGGGCGGCGACCGGCTGGACGACATCAAAACGCTCCCCGCCCAGGCCATTTTCCTGAACCTCGTCCTGAGTCTTTTGATCCTGGGGGTCTCCCTTCCCCTGAGCCCGCAGATTTTCGGGCTGTTGAATGCTGAAGGGTTGATCCTGGAGTATTGTATCTCCTACTTCGAAATCCGTGTCTGGGGATTTCCGCTGACACTGCTCACCTTCGCGATCATGGGCATTTTCCAGGGCCTGCAAAATACCGGGTGGCCGATGCTCATAGCAATTACGGGTGCCAGTCTGAATATCCTGCTGGATTTTGCCCTGGTCTACGGGGTGGATGGATGGATTCCCGCAATGGACCTCGAGGGGGCTGCCTGGGCCAGCCTGATCGCCCAGGGGGTGATGGCCCTTCTGGCCCTGGGGCTGCTCATGTGGCGGACCCCGATCCGCCTGAAACTGCAGTTCCCCGTTCACCCCGAAATGCGCCGGCTGGTTGGGATGGTGCTCAACCTGTTTATCCGAACCCTTTCCCTGAACCTGGCACTCCTCCTGGCCGTACGGGAAGCGACAGCCCTGGGCGACCGGTTTATCGGCGCGCATACCATCGCAATCAACCTCTGGCTCTTTGCCGCCTTCTTCGTAGACGGATATTCCTCCGCCGGGAAAATCCTCGGCGGCCGCTTTTTGGGTGCAAAAGACTACGACAGCCTCTGGAACCTGGCCAAAAAACTTAGCCGCTACGGCCTGGGGGTCTGCCTTTTCCTGATGGTCGCGGCAACCGTCTTCTACCGTCCCATCGGCTGGCTCTTCTCGGAGGACGTCCTGGTTTTGCAGGCATTTTACAGTTTCTTCTTTATCCTGATCCTCGGGATGCCCATCAACGGGATCGCCTTTGTATTCGACGGGATATTCAAGGGGATGGGGAAGATGCGGTTCCTCAGAAACGTCCTGCTTTTTGCCACCTTCCTGGGCTTTGTCCCCGCCCTCTATCTCGGGAAAGTACTGGGTTGGGGCCTTTACGGTATCTGGGGGGCGTTTACGGTGTGGATGCTGTTCCGCGGCGCGCCCCTGGTCTGGAAGTTCCGCCAAAAATTTCGCCCGCTCTTGCAAAAGGCATAAATTTGGGTAAAAACCATGACCGCAGCCCGCAATGAAGGCAGTCTTTACACCCAGCGCTCAGGCCCTCTGGCCCGGGTGGAATTCGGGCATCCCGCCAGTAACTCCTTTACCTCCGATTTGCTGGGCCGCCTGGAACGGGAAATCGATGCCCTGGGCGGGGATGGCGACATCTCGGTAATCCTGCTGCAATCCGAAGGCGACCGGGCCTTTTGTGCCGGCGCTTCTTTTGACGAACTCCTGGAAATCGACAGCCCGGAATCCGGGGCCGAATTCTTCAGCGGTTTTGCCCGCGTCATCAATGCCATGCGCCGGTGTCCGAAGCCCATTGTAGCCCGTGTCCACGGCAAGGCGGTTGGCGGGGGCGTGGGGTTGATCGCCGCCTGCGATTACGCCCTGGCCCTGGAAGGCGCTTCGGTACGCCTCTCGGAAATCGGTATCGGGATTGCCCCCCTGGTAATTGCGCCGGCTGTTGCCCGGAAAACCGGGGTAGCCGGCCTCGCTGAACTTTCCCTCTCACCCACGGAATGGAAAAGCGCTTATTGGGCCCAGGAAAAAGGCCTGTACGCCCGCGTGTTCGATACGCGCCAGGCCCTGGACGAGGAAGCCGAATTCTTTGCCTCCCAACTCGCCTCCTATCCGCCTGCCGCGCTTACAGCCCTGAAGAAGGCCCTCTGGGAGGGGACGGACCACTGGGGGGACCTCCTGCCGGAACGCGCTGCAGAAACCGGACGGCTGGCACTTTCCAAAACCACCCAGGAAATCCTGCGGAAATTCAAGGATAAAAAATAATTTGACTACTGGTACCCCGCTGCCTGCAGGGTGAAAAGTTCCGCATACAAGCCTCCTTGTTCCATCAGGTCTTCATGGGTGCCCAGTGCGGTTACCACCCCGTCTTCGAGCACCAATATCCGGTCGGCCATCCGGACGGTGCTGAACCGGTGGGAGATAATGATGCTGGTCCGGCCTTTGGTCAGCCCGATAAACCGTTCGAATACCTCGTATTCCGCCCGGGCATCCAGGGAGGCCGTGGGCTCGTCCAGGACCATGACGTCCGCGTCTTTCATGTAAGCCCGTGCCAGGGCCACTTTCTGCCACTGGCCCCCGCTGAGTTCCTGCCCGCGGGCAAAGCGTCGCCCGAGCTGCTGTTCCAGGCCCTCGGCCATCTCACCGACCACCTGGTCCGCCAGGCTTTTCCGCGCCGCTTCGCCAATCCGGGTATCGTCCCGGACGGCCCCGATATCCCCAACTGCAATATTTTCCCGCAACGTGAATTCGTACCGGAAATAATCCTGGAAGATCACCCCGAACCGCTTCCGGTATGCCTCCTTGTCAAAGCGGGAAATATCCGTCCCATCCAGCAGGATCTGCCCGGAAGTGGGTTGGTAAAATTGCAGGATCAATTTGATCAGCGTGGTTTTCCCGGCCCCGTTCTGCCCGACAAAGGCCATTTTCTCCCCTGCCCGGATGCGGAAACTCACCCCTTTGAGCACCGGGGTGTCGCTCTCGGGATAGGTAAAATACACATCCCGGAATTCGAAGCCCTCGCGGATACTATCCGGCATGGGGACCACATCCCCCCCGGGACTTTCCGGTTCCAGGTCGATAAAATCGAAATAATCCTTCAGGTAGAGGGCACTCTCCGAAATCCGCGTAAACCGGGAAAAGAAGCCCTGCATATTGCTCTGCAGCCGGTTGAAAGAGCCGGAGAGGAAGGTGAGTTCCCCCAGGGTGAGCAGCCCGCCCAGGGTGCGGTAGATGATCAGGATATACGCCCCGTAATAGGCGATGACCCCCAGCAGGTTAAACAGGCCTCCAAAGAGGCTCTGGCGGACGGCCAGCCTGCGGGTGAGCCGGTAGTACTGCGCCGCCATATCCCGGAACCGGCCGGCGATAAATCCCGTTAGCCCGAATAACTTCACCTCCTGGGCCGTGCGGTTGTTGGCGCCGATATACCGGAGGTAGTCCAATTCCCGACGTTCGCTCGTCCAGCTTCGCGCCAGGGAATACCGGTCCGAGGAGAACTTGAGTTCGTTGATAAAAGCGGGCACGATGCTCAAAATCAATAGCAGGATCAACCAGGGTTCGAAATAGATTAGACCGGCGATCAGCGAAATAATTGAAAGCAGGCCCTCGCCCTGGGCCAGGACATTGCTCATCAGGGAAACCCGGCTGTTGGTCTGCATACGGGCGCGTTCCAGCTTGTCGTAGAATACGGGGTTCTCCAGCTGGGACATCGACAGGTCGGCGGCTTTGTGGATGATGCGTTCGGACGAAGCGTTGGAATAAAGGTCCCCCAGCAGGCCGTCCGTCAGGGTGACCCCCCGGCCGATCAGGTCGGTGAGAAGGGCCACGCCCAATTCGATGGCCACATAGGTCCACAGTCGGGTAAAGTCCCCGTCCGGGTTGTTCAGCAGGAAGACGATTTCGTCGATGATGACCTTGCCGATCCACAGGAGTACCACCGGGCTGAACCCCTTGAGGAGGCGGCCCAGCAGGTTCAGGATAAACAGTCGGGGGCCGGCGGCGTAGATCTCCCTGAAAAACCTCGGGATGGATTGCCAGCCCCGGAAGGAATCCCTCAGGGAAATCCGCTCCTGGTCCGCAAAGGATTTGAGTCTTTTGGCTGCCAAAGCTTTTTTTGGCAATTTACGCATCCCCGGTCATTTTCCCGGCCCGCACGGGATTCCTTCCGATGTTTTTCTACTTTTGCAAAGAGAGATCCAATCATGGCACGTATACGCATCACCAAGGAGTTTACATTTGAGACCGGCCACGCCCTTTACGGGTACGACGGGAAATGCCGGAATGTCCACGGGCACAGCTACCACCTGTCCGTGACGGTGATCGGCACCCCCATCGCAGAAGACGGGGCGGTGAAGCTCGGCATGGTCATGGATTTTGGCGACCTGAAGAAAATCGTCAGGGAAGAGGTGGTGGACCGCTTTGACCACGCCACCATTTTCAACCGGAACACGCCCCATGTGGAACTGGCCCGCACCCTGGAACGGGAGGGTCACCGGGTCATCCTGGCGGATTACCAACCCACCAGTGAGAATATGGTGATCGATTTTGCCGACCGGATCGGCAAGCGCCTGCCCGGCCATATCCGGCTGCATTCGCTGCGGCTTCGGGAGACCGGGACAGCCTATGCCGAGTGGTTTGCCTCGGACAACCCGGATTGACAGCCCGGGAACAACCGGCAGTTTGTATCTTTACTTCGCATGCAGCAGAACCCAACCATTCCGGACCCGATTGAAATCCCCGGCGGCAAGAAGGTCTATTTTGCCAGCGACAACCACCTCGGCGCCCCGGATTCCCGGGAAAGCCTGGCCCGCGAGCGTCGGTTTGTGTCGTGGCTCGAATCCATCCGGCACGATGCCGCCGGCATCTTCCTGCTGGGCGACCTTTTTGATTTCTGGTTTGAGTACAAACGAGTGGTCCCCAAGGGGTTTACCCGCACGCTGGGCACCCTGGCCTCCCTGACCGACCAGGGGATCCCCGTCTTTTACTTTGTGGGCAACCACGACCTCTGGATGGACGGGTACTTTGAAGAAGAGCTGAACATTCCGGTGTACCACAAACCCCAGGTTTTCCAAATCGGCGGGAAGCGTTTTTTCGTGGGGCACGGCGACGGGTTGGGACCCGGGGACAAGGGGTTTAAGCGGATGAAGAAGGTCTTTACCAACCCCGTGGCCCAGTGGGCCTTCCGGTGGCTGCACCCGGACCTTGGTGTACGCATGGCGCAGTATTTCTCCGTGAAGAATAAAATGATTTCCGGAGAAGAGGATGTCCGGTTCCTGGGCGAAGACCGGGAATGGCTTGTGCAGTACGCCAAACGCAAACTCACCGAAGCCCATTTCGACTATTTTGTCTTCGGCCACCGCCACCTGCCGCTGGATATCGAGCTGACCGATTCTTCCCGCTACGTCAACCTGGGCGACTGGATCTCCCATTACAGCTATGGGGTCTTTGACGGGGATACCCTGAAACTGGAATACTACGGCCAGTAAACCCAACGGCTACCCAGGCCCGGGTCCCGGGCATTTCGCCCCTGGGGAATCAATCCGGGGCCGCATCCCGGATATCGCGGATTTTCAGCTGCGTACTCGTCCTGCCCTGCCAGTGGTTCTCTTCGATGGAAAAAACGGCGTAAAACTCCCTGCCCCCCTGAATCAGGTCCAGGCGGTCTCCCAGCCCGAATCCGATCCCGCCGATGGGGCCGGCACCGTCCTGGGAGACTGCGAGTTTTAAATGCGCCCCGCCTTCCCCTACGGTACGCGCATACCCGGTATCCACCAGGGGGCCGGCAACGAAAACCGGCGAGGGATTGCCCGGGCCAAACGGTCCAAACTGGCTGAGGATCCGGACGAGTTTCGGGTGGATCTGGCTCAGGTGGATCGGGAGGTCTATCTGGATTTCCGGCGTGAGGGAATCCTCCGTGATGCGCTCGGACACCACTTTTTCAAACTGGTCCTTGAAGTCCTGGAAGCGGGAAGCTTCCAGGGTCAGGCCTGCGGCGTATGTGTGACCGCCGAATTGTTCGATACAGTCCGAGCAAGCCTCCAGGGCCTCGTAGAGGTCAAAGCCGCGCACCGAGCGCGCGGACGCAGCCAGCTTGTCGCCGCTGCGGGTAAACACCAGGGTGGGGCGGTAATACGTCTCGATAAGGCGGGACGCCACGATGCCGATGACCCCTTTGTGCCAGTCCTCCTTGTACACCACGGTGCTCATCCGCGCCTCCGCCCCCTCGGATCGGACCATCTCCAGTGCCTCTTCGGTAATGGCCTGTTCGGTCTCCCTGCGCTGGCTGTTCAGCAATTCGATTTCGTCGGCCAGTGCCCCGGCCCTGGCCGGGTCAGTCTCGGTGAGCAACCGGACAGCGCCCTCCCCGTGCTGCATGCGCCCCGCGGCATTGATCCTGGGGGCAACCCGGAACACCAGGTCGGACACCTGGTAGTTTTTCCTATCCAGCCCGCGGAGCAACGCGCGGATCCCCGGACGGGCCCCCTCGTTGATCACCTGCAGCCCGTAATACACCATTACCCGGTTCTCCCCGGTGATCGGGACGATATCCGCCCCGATGGCGGTAGCCACCAGGTCCAGGTAAGGAAGGAGTTCTGCCGGGTCCAGCCCGCGCCGCTCATGCAACGCCTGGATGAGCTTAAAACCTACCCCGCAGCCACAAAGTTCCTTATAGGGGTAGGGGCAGTCGTCGCGTTTCGGGTCCAGGACGGCCACCGCTTCCGGCAGCGTTTCCCCGGGCCGGTGGTGGTCGCAGATAATCAGGTCGATGCCCTTGGACCGGGCGTACCGAGCCTGTTCAATGGCCTTGACCCCGCAATCCAGGGCAATGATCAGGCCCATTCCGTTGTCGTCTGCAAATTCTATCCCCTGGCGGGAGAGGCCGTATCCCTCCAGGTAGCGGTCCGGGATGTAGGTGGCCACCGCATCGCTGTATTCCCGCAGGTAAGCTGCCATCAGGGCAACCGATGTGGTCCCGTCCACATCATAATCCCCGTAAACCAGGATCCGTTCCCCGGATTTCAACGCATCTTCCAGGCGGTTGACGGCCTGTTCCATGTCCTGCATCTGCATCGGGTCGTGGAGGTAGGAGAGATCCGGCCGGAAGAACTGCCGGGCCGACTCGAAATCCCCGATACCCCGCTGGACCAATAAGCCCGCGAGCAACGGGTCGATACCGAGTTCTGCGGCGAGGCGGGAGGCTTCTTCCCTCCCGGGTTCCGGTTTAAAAACCCAACGCGTCTGCATGAATTGAATTTAGGCCTGCAGGCTGCAGGCGAGTTACACCTGTTCTAAGGACCGGGGAGGTAAGGTGGGGCACCGCCCCAAAAAGCTCGCGCACCACGGACTATTCAGGCCGCTGAATGCGCCTGCTGCACTTATACCCCCGGACACCGCGGAATACGGATCAATCTTCGTGAAAAACAGTTTGGAAATCGAGTTCAGCGAAATCCCGGAACATGGCGATCACCCCGCAGTACTTCTCCACGGACAGGTCCACGGCCCGCTGTAATTTGGCCTGGGCGAGATTTTTGCCGTGGAAGTGGAACTCCACCCGGACCGCCTCGTAGGTTTGCGGGTGGTCTTCGCTGAGCGACCCGACGGTTTCGATATGGAAATCGGATACCTCGAGTTTCATCTTGCGGATCAACATGGCAATGTCGAGCCCCGAACACCCGGCCAGCGAACTCAGCATCAGGGCTTTGGGGCGCATCCCGGACCCTGCCCCCCCATCTTCAGGGCTCGCATCGATTCGGAAATTCAGGCCGGAGGGGTTGTTGGATTCAAAGGCCATATCGCCCAGCCAGCGCGTCGTGACATGATTGGTGGAAGCCATAATTTTTCGTTTCTTGCCCAAAAGTACAATAAAATCACGCCATATGCCCCTTGTAACCCCCTTAGACCCGAACGCCGATCCCGAAACCCGGAAGCTGGCCAAATTCTTTGACGAAACCCTGGGTTTTTGCCCGAATTCCGTCCTGACCATGCAGCGGCGCCCGGCTATTTCCAAGGCGTTTATCCAACTGAACATGGCCGTGATGGAGAACCAGGGGCGGGTGACCTCAGCCCTGAAGCGGATGATCGCGTGGGTGAGCAGCAATGCCACCGGGTGCCGGTACTGCCAGGCCCATGCCATCCGGGCCGCCGAGCGCTACGGGGCGGAAAAGGAGCAATTGGAAAATATCTGGGAATACCGGACCCACAGCGCGTTTTCGGATGCCGAACGGGCCGCCCTGGACTTTGCCCTTGCAGCCTCGCAGGTGCCCAACACAGTAGATGCCGACCTGGAGGCCCGGCTGCACGAGTACTGGGACGAAGGGGAAATCGTCGAGATCCTGGGTGTGATTGCCCTGTTCGGATTCCTGAACCGATGGAACGATTCCATGGGGACCACCATTGAATCGGGGGCCGTTGAAAGCGGGGAAAAATACCTCTCCCGTTACGGATGGGAGCAGGGGAAACACGGTTGACCTATTTTCCGCGAACCACCAGGACAAATTCGCCCCGGGGCGCATTCTCCCTGAAGTGGTCGGCTACTTCCAGCAAGGTCCCGCGAACGGTTTCTTCAAAGTGCTTGGTCAGTTCCCGGCAGACGGCCACTTCGCGGTCCGCCCCGAAATGGTCCGCAAATTGCTCCAGGGCCTTCAGCAACCGATGGGGGCTTTCGTAAAATACCATCGTACGGGCCTCTTCGGCCAGTTCGGCCAGCCGGGTCTGCCGCCCTTTCTTATGTGGCAGGAACCCTTCAAAAACAAACCGGTCCGTGGGGAAGCCACTGCACACCAGTGCGGGCACAAAGGCGGTGGCGCCCGGCAGGCAGTCCACAGGATGCCCTGCCTGGATGCAGGCGCGCACCAGCAGGAAACCCGGGTCGGAGATGCCAGGCGTCCCGGCATCGGATATCAGCGCCAGCGTCCTGCCGGCTGCTATCTCGGCAACCAGGGTATCCACCACCCGGTGTTCGTTGTGCATGTGGTACGATCGCTGGGGGGTCTCCACCTCGTAATGTTTCAGGAGTTTCCCGCTGGTCCGGGTGTCTTCGGAAAGGATCAGGTCGGCTTCCCGGAGCACTTCCAGGGCCCTCAGGGTGATATCCCCGAGGTTGCCGATGGGAGTGGGTACAATGAACAGTTTGCCAGGCTGCATGGGCGGTATAAAAAGAGGCCGGGCGGCTGTAAGCGCGTCCGGCCATTATCACTTGTTTTTCAGACTATTAGTTAAAGCGCCGTTCGATAAGCTCCATAAAACGGGCTTCGTATTCGTCTTTCCCTTTCCACTGGTTAAACCCGGGCTTTACTTCGTCGCGGATATAGGCCACGGAATGCTCCACGGAATCCAGGTCGTTCAATTTTGAAAGGATCCGGTTGAAGGCGTCCATGTCGTCGTTGAACAGGTGCTTGACAAAGGCCAGGCGGTCGTTGAGCCCCACGGAGATCTTCCTGGCGGTCAGCGTATCGTTCAGGGATTTTGAATGGCCGGGTTTCGGCGGATCCGGCAAGTCCGGGGCCGTGTCCTGTTTGTCGTTTTTGACAAAGTCGTTCTTGGCGATGAGCCGCTCGAGGACCTCCTCGAGTTCCTCCCCCCCGGGCATTTCCGATACCATGTGCTTAATCGTGTCGATACCCGGGACGATGATATCCTCTTTGTGCGGGTTGGATTCCGGCACAAACTTATTTTCGTTGAGTACCGCCGAGGCGATCGATTCAAACTTGGAGGCAACTTCGCTCTTGCTGACGTCGATCTGCACGTCGTTGAGTTTCTCTTCGATAAATTTCAGTACCGCCAGTTTTTCATAGAGTTCCCTGGCCCTTTCGTACAGCTCCGGCAACTCCTTCAAACCGCGGCTCGTAATGATGTCCGTGGAGAGTTTCAGCAACTCTTCTTTCAGTTTTCGTTTCATAGCTAATTATACGGGGACCTTTCCTTGAAGGTGGTTCTTTTTTAATACTTTTATAGGGCCGCTACTACCTGTAACGGAAACAGCCGCTACTTTCGTCTAAAATTACAAAATGTTTCTCGAAAACACTGTTAACCCCAAAGAACAATTCGGATGGATTGAAGTCATCTGCGGTTCGATGTTCTCGGGCAAGACCGAGGAATTGATCCGCCGGCTCCGGCGTGCCCAGTTCGCCCGTCAGAAAGTGGAGATATTCAAACCCATCGTCGACACGAGGTACCATGAGGACTATGTGGTGTCCCACGACGAAAACGAGATTCGCTCCACCCCTGTGCCGGCTGCGGCAAATATCCGGTTACTGGCCGACAACTGCGACGTGGTGGGGATTGACGAAGCACAGTTTTTCGACGACGAAATCGTGACGGTCTGCAACGACCTGGCCAACAAGGGTGTCCGGGTAGTGGTAGCCGGGCTCGATATGGACTTCAAAGGCAACCCCTTCGGCCCCATGCCGGCCCTGATGGCCACGGCGGAATACGTGACCAAGGTGCACGCCATCTGCACGCGCACCGGTAACCTGGCCAACTACAGCTACCGCAAATCCCGGAACGACCGGCTCGTGATGCTGGGCGAAACCGAGGAATACGAACCGCTCAGCCGGGGAGCTTTCTATAAAGCGATGCTGACCGAGAAAATCAGCAAACTCGAAGTGAACGAACCCGAGGTCCTCCCCTCGAAAAAATCAGAGAATGCCTCAAAGCCGTGACACGGTCCTGGAGATCGACCTGGGGGCCCTGGCGCACAACTACCGGTTCCTGCGGGAAAGGCTGAAGCCTGAAACCCGGTTCCTGGGAGTGGTCAAGGCCTACGGTTACGGCAGCGACTCCCTGGCGATAGCCCGGAAACTCGAAGCCCTCGGGGCCGATTACCTGGCCGTGGCCTTTACGGACGAAGGCACTTTTTTACGTGAAGGGGGTATCCGGCTCCCCATCCTGGTCCTCCACCCACAGCCTTCCGGCCTGGATGACCTGATTACCCACGAGCTGGAACCTGCGCTGTACAGCCCGCGACTCCTGAAAATGTTCCTGGAAACCGCCACCCGGCGAAATACCCGGGGGTTTCCCGTCCACCTGAAGTTCAATACGGGCCTCAACCGGCTGGGTTTCTGGGAAAACGACGTGGAATGGATTGCCGGGCAACTGGAAGGGGAGTCCAGCCTTGCCATCCGATCCGTCTTCTCGCACCTGGCGGCTTCGGACGACCCCGGCTCAAGCGCTTTTACCCAAAGGCAGATCGAATCGTTTGCCACCATCGTGGCGGATATCCGCGAACAATTGCCCGGCACGCCTTTTTTCCACCTGCTGAACACCTCCGGCATCCTGAATTTCCCCGAAGCCCAATGGGATATGGTCCGCAGCGGGATCGGGCTCTACGGGTACGGCAACGATCCTGAAGTGGATTCACTCCTCCGCCCGGTGGCCCGGCTGCGCACCCGCATTTCCCAGCTCCATAAAATCGAGCCCGGGGAATGGGTAGGCTACAACAAGGGGTACCAGGCTGCGGATTTCCGGACGACAGCTACGCTCCCCATCGGGCACGCCGACGGAATCGGGCGGATTTACGGAAAGGAGCGGGGGACGTTCCTTGTCCAGGGCAAACCCGCCCCGATTATCGGGAATGTGTGTATGGACATGACGATGATCGATGTCACAGGGATCCCTTGTCGGGAGGGGGATGAGGTGGTGATTTTTGGGGATGGGCACTCCGCAGAGGACCTGGCGCGCAGGGCCGGCACCATTTCCTATGAACTCCTTACGGGGATTTCCCGGCGTGTGGCCCGGGAAATCCTTGAAGAATCCTGAGCTTTCTAATATTCGTCCGGGGCTACTCTGCAAATTTTTATTATTTTGTCCGGTATAACCAATCAGAATCAACCATGCTAAAAGAATTCAAGAAATTTATTATGACCGGCAACGTCATCGACCTGGCCGTTGCGGTATTGCTCGCCGGAGCCATCGGACTGGTGGTCAGCGGGTTTGTCAATGACATTATGATGCCCATTGTCGGCTACTTTACAGGAGGTATGGATTTCTCGGAAATGAAAATCGTCCTGTCGGAAGCCGTGGTGGCCGCTGACGGCACGGTGGAAAAACCGGAAAGCGCCGTGCGATACGGGGCGTGGATCAACAGCATCATCAACCTGATCATCGTCGGGTTCGTGTTGTTTATGATCGTGAAGTCCTACAACAAGTTCCGCAAGAAAGAGGAGCCCAAACCGGAGGCCCCCAAAGGGCCCACCCAGGAGGAGTTGCTGGCCGAAATCCGCGACCTGCTCAAAAAGAAATAAGGACGCGTCCCGACTTGTGGCGGGAACCGCTACACCACAAGCAAGTGCAACTTAAACCGCCCGGGATCCCCGGGCGGTTTTCTTTTGGGGGGTGGCCCCAATCGTCTGGATAGGAATTAATCTACCGGATGACGGGATTCCTTCGGGTCTGTGGAATAGGCGCGTCCAGTAGTTATATTTACAACATTTTGTTTTATTTTTAAATATCTTTCCCTGTGGATTTGCCGGAGACCGTTGTCCGGCGTACTTTTGGCCCACAAAATACGAGACGAATGAAAGTAGCAGTTGTAGGCGCCACCGGGATGGTGGGCGAAGTCATGCTCCGGGTGCTGGCCGAGCGGAATTTCCCGGTTACCGAGTTGCTTCCGGTGGCCTCCGAGCGCTCTGTGGGTAAAATGATCCCATTCAGGGACCGGGAATACCCCGTCATCGGCCTGGCAGATGCCTTAGCCGCCCGCCCGGATATCGCCATTTTCTCGGCCGGGGGGGACACTTCCCTGGAATGGGCCCCGCGGTTTGCGGATGCCGGAACCACGGTGATCGACAATTCCTCGGCCTGGCGTATGGACCCCGGGAAGAAACTGGTGGTCCCCGAGATCAACGCAGAAACCCTGGGGCCGGAAGATAAGATCATCGCCAACCCGAACTGTTCCACCATCCAGCTTGTGATGGTACTGGCGCCCCTGCATACAAGGTATACGATGAAGCGGGTGGTGGTCTCCACCTACCAGTCCGTTTCCGGTACGGGGGTGAAGGCCGTGCGCCAGCTGGAAGATGAAGTTGCCGGGGTCTCGGGCGAGAAGGCCTACCCGCACCCGATCAACCGGAACGCCCTGCCCCATTGCGACGTGTTCCAGGAGAACGGCTATACCAAGGAGGAGATGAAACTGGCCCGGGAACCGCAGAAAATCCTGGACGACCGCACCTTTTCCGTGACTGCCACTGCGGTTCGGATTCCCACGGCCGGCGGGCATTCAGAGGCGGTGAACATCGAATTCCGGGAAGACTTTGACCTGGATGAGGTGCGCCGGATCCTGGCAGCCACCCCGGGCGTTGTGCTGCAGGACGATCCCGCCAACAACACCTACCCGATGCCAGTGCTCGCCCACGGGAAGGACGAGGTTTTTGTGGGCCGGATCCGCCGGGACGAAAGCCAGGCCCGGACCCTGAACCTCTGGATCGTAGCCGACAACCTCCGCAAGGGTGCCGCCACAAACGCCGTCCAGATTGCGGAGCACCTGCTGGAACGCGGCCTGGTCTGAAACCCGGGAGCCGGCAAGCATGCCCGGGCCATTGACGCGAATCCCGGACTTCGCGGTTCCGGCCGGTTTCCAGTTCCTGGCAAACGCTATCGCGGTCCGCTCCATAAAATACTGTTAAACGGCCGACCCCTGGTTTGGGACGGCCGTTTTTTGTGGTATTTTAGTCCGATTTTCTGAACCACCCTCCATGAAACACACATACACCTTCTTGTGCCTGGGCTTCCTGCTCACGGCCTGCCAAAATCAAACCGAATCGAATATGGCTTTAAATTACCCGGAAACCGCGAAAGTCGATACCGTGGACACCTACTTCGGCACGGAAGTGGCCGATCCTTACCGCTGGCTCGAAGACGACCGGAGCCCCGAAACCGAAGACTGGGTCCGGCGGCAGAACGCGGTCACCTTCGGGTACCTGGAAGACATCCCCTACCGGGAAGCCCTGCGCCAGCGGCTGGAAAAGCTCTGGAATTACGAAAAGCTGGGCACCCCGTTCAAAGAGGGCGGGAAGACTTACTTCTACAAAAACGACGGGTTGCAGGACCAGTATGTCCTCTACCGCCAGCAGGAAGGGGGCGACCCCGAAGTATTCCTGGACCCGAACACCTTTTCGGAAGATGGCACCACCTCGTTGGCCGGCCTGAGTTTTACAGAAGACGGCTCCCGTGTGGCCTATTCCATCTCTGAGGGCGGCAGTGACTGGCGCAAGGTGATCGTCATGGACGCCGCCAGCCGGGAAATCATCGAAGACACCCTGGTGGACGTCAAGTTCAGCGGGGTTTCCTGGAGGGGCAACGAGGGCTTCTACTACTCGAGCTACGACAAGCCGGAGGGCAGTGAGCTCTCGGCCAAAACGGACCAGCACAAGGTCTATTTCCACCGGCTCGGGCAGCCCCAGGCCAAGGACCAGTTGATCTTTGGGGGGACCCCCGAACAGAAACACCGCTATATCGGGGCCTCGGTGACTGAAGACCAGCGCTACCTGATCCTGTCGGCCGCAAACACCACCTCGGGGAACAAATTGTTTATCCAGGACCTGCAGGACCCTGGTTCCGGGTTGAAAACCATTGTAGGGGACGAGGACTCCGATAGCTATGTGATCGAAAATTCCGGGTCGAAACTCTACATTGTCACGGACCGGGACGCGCCGAACAAACGGATCGTCACGGTGGATGCGTCCGATCCGGGGCCAGAGAACTGGGTGGACTTTATCCCGGAATCCGAAAATGTCCTGAGCCCGAATACCGGGGGCGGTTACTTCTTTGCCGAATACATGGTGGACGCGATTTCCAAGGTCCTGCAATACGACTACCAGGGCAACCTGGTGCGCGAAGTGCCCCTGCCGGGGGTGGGCAGTGCCAGCGGCTTTGGCGGCAAAAAAGAAGAAAAAGAATTTTACTTCTACTTTACCAACTACAACACCCCGGGATCCTCCTATAAGTACCACGTGGAAACCGGGGAATACGAGCTTTACTGGAAGCCGGACATCGATTTTAACCCGGATGACTACGTCTCCAACCAGGTGTTCTACGAGTCGGCCGACGGCACGCGGATCCCGATGATCATCACCCACAAAAAAGGGCTGGAAAAAAATGGAGACAACCCCACCATCCTTTACGGGTATGGCGGGTTTAACGTCAGCCTCACCCCGGGCTTCAGCACTTCGAATGCAGTCTGGCTGGAACAGGGCGGCATCTATGCCGTCCCGAATATCCGGGGGGGAGGCGAATACGGGAAAAAATGGCACGATGCGGGGACCAAAACGAGCAAACAAAACGTATTTGACGATTTTATCGCTGCGGCTGAATACCTGATTGCGGAAGGGTACACCTCTGCAGGCAAACTGGCCATTCGCGGAGGCTCCAACGGTGGCCTGCTCGTGGGAGCCGTCATGACCCAGCGTCCGGACCTCATGCAGGTGGCCCTGCCGGCCGTCGGGGTTTTGGATATGCTGCGCTACCACACCTTTACCGCCGGGGCCGGTTGGTCATATGACTACGGGACCTCGGAGGAGAGCGAGGAAATGTTCGAATACCTGAAGGGGTATTCCCCCCTGCATAACATCCGGGAGGGGGTCGCCTACCCGGCCACCCTGGTGACCACCGCAGACCACGACGACCGGGTGGTCCCCGCCCACAGCTTTAAATTCGCCGCCACGCTCCAGGAGAAACACGCAGGGGAAAGCCCGGTGCTGATCCGCATTGAGACGAATGCGGGCCACGGGGCCGGCACACCCATCAGCAAGACCATAGAACAGTATGCCGATATTTTCGGGTTTACCTTCTACAATATGGGGTACGAGGAGTTGCCCAACCAGGCAGCACTCAAAGATTTCAAGGAATAACGATCAATAAAATACCTGAAAATCCGTTTCTTAAGAAGCGGATTTTTTTTGTTTATGCTGACAGTTGAATCTCTAAGTTTTGCCTATGAGTCGGAAACCGTCCTGGAGGACATCGGGTTCCAGCTGGGCCGGGGTGAACTCATGGCAGTCATGGGCGAAAGCGGTTGCGGGAAAAGCACCCTGCTAAAGCTCATTTACGGGGAACTCCCCTTTGAGCAGGGAAGCATCCGGTGGAAGGACCACGCCATCAAGGGCCCGGCCTACCAGCTGTTGCCGGGTGCGCCGTTTATGAAGTACCTGGCCCAGGACTTCGACCTGATGCCCTTTATCAGCGTAGAGGAAAACATCGCCAAATTCCTGTCTGTACACTACCCGGAGGAGACAGCCCGCCGGACGGAGGAACTCCTGGAGTCCATGGAGCTCACCGCCTACCGCGGCAAACAGGTCCGCTACCTCAGCGGCGGCCAGCAGCAGCGCGTGGCCCTGGCCCGGGTCCTGGCCCAAAAACCCGAACTGCTGTTGCTGGATGAGCCCTTCGGGCACATCGACCACTTCCGGCGGAACAAACTCCGCCGCAACCTCTTTGAATACCTGAAACGGGAGGAAATCAGCTGCCTGTGCGCCACGCACGACTACAACGACGTGCTGCCCTTTGCCGACCGGGTCATGGTTTTGCAGGACCGGGAAATCCTGGACCTTCGCCCCACCCGGGAGATTTTTGAGCAACCTGCCCGCCTTTATACCGCCTACCTGCTGGGCGAAGCCAACCTGATCCCGATCAATATCCTGAAATCCTACGCTTCCACCACCCGGAATATTATTGTCTATGCCCACGAACTGCGCGTATCGCAAAAGTCCGGCCTGGAGGTCTCCGTGGAACACGCATTTTACATGGGCGGGCATTTCCGCGTTTACGGGCTGATGGAAGGTGGGAAAGGAGTCTATTTCAATTCGGAAAAGGAGTTGCAGGCCGGGGAAACCGTATACCTGAATGTTTCCCTGGAGACCATCAACAAGCGATTGCCGATTTAAGACAAGGGCTTAGCGGTGTTCCTCGATCCGGAACGTCCCGGCTGGGAGGACCACCTCCTCCCCGGGCACCTTCCCGAGGAATTGCTTACCGGCCGGACTGGCCGGGGAGATACAGAAATAACGGATTTCCCCCACCTCGCATGCCCCGGCCCCGATTGAGATGTAATACCACTGGCCGGCACACCGTATGAGGCTGCCCGGGCCCAGGGTCCCGACTGCGGCACCCGGCTTTGGCAGGCGCTCGGCATCCTGTTCCAGCCGCCGGGCCTCCTGCAGCGCCGCGGCCAGGCGTTCCTGCTCCAACTGTATCATCGCCCGTCCCGTTTCGTGTTTGTCGCCGGAAGAGCTTTTCGTTTCGGAATCCAGCGATTCCCGCAGGTCGGCCAGTTGCTGCCTGATTCGGGCAGAGCGTTCCCGCACGTAGCGCTGGCAGTACTGGTAGAGTTGTTCTTTGATCGTATCCATTTTCTGAATTTGCGCCCTGTCAGGTCGTGGCCAGGGCAGCCAGATCCGCGCCAACCTGACTTCCGATGGCAACCCCCATCCCCCCGAGGCGGACCCCGCAAAATACGTGGGGGGACAGTTTTTGGACGATGGGCTTCTTACGGGAGCCCACGCCCATGATCCCGCTCCACCGTTGTGCTATCCGGACGGTTTGACCGGGGAGGATGACACTTGCCAACAGGTCTTCCAGGGCTTGCTGGATGCCGGCGGTCTGACCGAGGTCCGTGGTGGTTTCCCCGGGTATGTCCAGGTGGCGGCCCCCGCCCAGGAGTACACGGTCGCCGACGTTCCGAAAGTAGAAATAGCCCCGGTCCAGGTGGAAGCTCCCGCGGAGTGCCAGCCCGGGCACCGGTTCCGTGATCAGTACCTGGCCCCGCGCCGGCTGCAGGTCCAATCCGGTCTGCGCCCGGGCAAAGCCGTTGGTCGCCAGGAGCAGGTTTCCGGCTTCAAATTCGAATGTCGGTGTCCTGACACCTACCTGATCGCCCAGGTCTTCAAACCCGGTAACCTCCACCCCGTTGAGCAAGCGGATGCCCGCTTCGCGGGCCTTGTCGAGCAGGGCGTGCATCATCCGACCCGTGTGGAGCTGGCCCTCTACCGGGTTGCAGACCCCATCAGACAAGATACCGGCCATCCCGAAATCTACCTGCCGGATTTCAAAAGCCGGCTGGCCAAAAACCGGGTGCAGCATCCGGTTGATCCGGTCCATGGCCTCCAGGGCTTCCTCCCGGATGTCCCGGTCCGCTTCCCGGAAGACCTCATATCCCCCGTATTGCCGGAAATCGATGGCCGGGTCCCCCAATCGGTCGCGCAGCCTGCGGATACCCGTATACCGGTTGGATACCAGGGACACGATTTCATCTTCCGTATGGGTCCGCAAATCGTCCAGGATTTCGGTAAGGCTCCCGAAACACCCAAAGCCCGCATTGCGCGTGCTGGCCCCGCTGGGAAGTATCCCCCTTTCCAGGATAAGGATATTTGCGGCAGGGAGGCGCTTTCGAAGTTCCAGGGCACAGCTCAGGCCTGTAATGCCGCTGCCCACCACGCAAAAGTCCACGTCGGTAAGCCAGGATTCGGTTTCCCAGTAGCTGAGGCTCATAGCGCGGTTCTTCCGTTTTCAGGGAGCGTGAAAGGCTCCGTCAGTCCTCCTGGGAGAGCTCGGGTTGCATCTCGAAGTCCTCCATGAATTTGGTGGTGTAGTTCCCGGCCAGGTAATCCGGATGGTCCATGAGCTGGCGGTGGAACGGGATGGTCGTCTTGATGCCTTCGATCACGAATTCATCCAGGGCCCGCTTCATCTTGTTGATGGCTTCTTCACGCGTCTGGGCCGTGGTGATCAGTTTGGCGATCATCGAATCGTAGTTGGGCGGTATCGTATATCCGCTGTAAACGTGGGTGTCCAGCCGGACACCGTGCCCGCCGGGCGTATGCAGGGTGGTAATTTTGCCCGGGGAGGGGCGAAACCCGTTGTAGGGGTCCTCCGCGTTGATCCGGCATTCGATGGAGTGGAGGTTCGGGGTGTAATTTTTCCCGGATATCGGGACGCCCCCGGCCACGAGGATCTGTTCGCGAATCAGGTCGTAATCGATTACCTGCTCGGTGATCGGGTGTTCTACCTGGATCCGGGTGTTCATTTCCATAAAGTAGAAGTTGCGATGCTTGTCCACCAGGAATTCCACGGTCCCCGCCCCTTCGTACTTGATAAACTCCGCGGCCCGGACTGCTGCCTTCCCCATGGCATCCCGCAGTTTGTCGGTCATAAAAGGGGATGGGGTTTCCTCGGTGAGTTTCTGGTGGCGCCGCTGGATGGAGCAATCCCGCTCGGAAAGGTGGCAGGCCTTGCCATACTGGTCGCCGACGACCTGTATCTCGATGTGCCGGGGCTCTTCGATGAGCTTTTCCATATACATCCCCCCATTGCCAAAGGCCGCTTCCGCTTCCTTGACAGCGCTTACAAATTGTTT
>CAXQQM010000065.1:0-5345 GCA_964226055.1 Robiginitalea sp.
TCTATCGTCAGCGTAGTCCTCGCCTGCAACAATTACGAGAGCGTGGACCTGGGGGTCATGGTGCCCCCGGAACGTATTATCGAAAAGGCGCGGGAGGAACAGGTGGATATTATCGGCCTGAGCGGCCTGATTACCCCGTCCCTGGACGAGATGGTTTTCCTGGCCCGGGAGATGGAGCGACAGGGGTTCCAGGTACCCCTGCTCATCGGCGGGGCAACCACGAGCAAGGCACATACTGCTGTCAAGATCGATCCGCAGTACAGCGCTGCCGTGGTGCATGTCAACGATGCGAGCCGTGCAGTGACTGTCGTGGGCGACCTGTTGCAGGAAGAGCGGTCCCAACAGTACAAGAAAGCCGTAAAACTCGATTACGAGTCTTTCCGTGAAAAATTCCTGAAACGCGGAAAAATCCGGGAGTACCTCCCCCTGGAGGCTGCCCGGGCCAACAAGCTCGTTTTGGATTTCGGCCCGGAGCAGATACGGGTCCCACGCCAACTGGGGGTACAGGTTATCGATTCCATCGACCTGCGCAAACTGGAGCCGTTTATCGATTGGTCGCCCTTTTTTCGTTCCTGGGACCTTCATGGCAAATTCCCGGCCATCCTGGAGGATCCGGTGGTAGGTGAACAGGCCGCGGGCCTCTACCGGGATGCCCGGGAAATGCTCAAAAAGATTTTCCGGGAAAAATCCCTGACCGCGCGGGCCGTTTTCGGATTGTTCCCGGCCGCTTCCACCCGTCGGGACGATATCGTCATCCGGCGGGATGACAACCGCGAGTTCACTTTCCGGACCCTGCGGCAGCAAACCAAAAAGAAACAGGGGGTACCCAACATGGCCCTGGCGGATTTTATCGCCCCCGGGGAATCCGGAATTTCAGATTATATGGGCTGTTTCTGCGTTTCGGCCGGGTTTGGCACGGCCGAACTCGCCCGGGATTACCAAGACCGACTGGACGACTACAACAGCATCCTGGTTAAGGCACTTGCCGACCGCCTGGCCGAGGCGGCGGCCGAATTCCTGCACCGGGAGGTGCGCGTCCTGCATTGGGGGTATGCCCCCGGGGAAACCCTGGACAACGATGCGCTGATCCGCGAAGCCTACAAGGGTATCCGTCCCGCGCCAGGATATCCCGCCTGCCCGGACCACCTGGAAAAGGAAACCATCTGGGAAGTCCTGCAGGTAAAAGAAACCATCGGCGTGGAACTGACCGAAAGCCTGGCCATGTGGCCGGCGGCCAGCGTCAGCGGATACTATTTTGCGCATCCCGGCGCCCGGTATTTCGGGTTGGGGAAAATTACCCGCGATCAGCTCGAGGATTACGCAGAGCGCAAGGGGATCCCCCTGGATACCGCAGAAAAATGGCTGCAACCCAATTTGGCCGAAGTACCCGCAACCGTAAAATGATATTCCGCCCCGAACATGTATAACAATTCTATCCGAATCAACCCGTGAAAGTAACCGAACATATCGCAAACGCCAGGGAAACCCTTTTTTCCTTCGAAGTCATCCCGCCCCTGAAAGGCCGACGGATCGATGAACTCTACCGGAACATCGACCCGCTGATGGAATTTAAGCCCCCCTTTATCGACGTGACGACTTCCCGGGAGGAATACGTCTATATCGACCGGGACGGGCTCTACGAAAAGCAGGTGACCCGGATGCGGCCGGGAACCCTGGGAATCTGTGCGTCCATCAAACACAAATACGACGTGGACACGATCCCGCATGTGCTCTGCGGCGGGTTTACCAAGGAGGAAACCGAGTATTTGCTCGTGGATTGCCACTACCTGGGCATCGACAACGTGATGGCGCTGAGGGGGGATGCGATGAAGGAGCAGAAATACTTTGAACCGACCCAGGGGGGGCATGCCTATGCCTCGGAGCTCGTCGGCCAGATCGTTTGCCTGAACAAGGGGCAGTACCTCCACGATGTCGTGGAGACAGACGATTGCTCGGATTTCTGTATCGGGGTGGCCGGTTACCCGGAAAAGCACCTGGAATCCCCTTCCCTGCGCACGGACATCAAGTGGCTGAAGCACAAGGTGGATCTGGGTGCGGATTACATCGTAACCCAGATGTTTTTCGACAACCAAAAATTCTTTGAGTTTGTGGACCTGGCCCGCGAAATGGGGATCGAAGTCCCGATCATCCCCGGTATCAAACCCATAGCGGTCAAACGGCACCTGCAACTTTTGCCCCAGGTATTTCGTACCGAGCTGCCCGAAGCCCTGATTGAGGCCGTGGAAGCCTGCAAGGACAACAAGGCAGTAAGGCAGGTGGGTATCGAATGGGCCATCGAACAGTCACGGGAACTTAAAGCGGCGGGCGTACCCGTGCTGCATTATTATTCCATGGGCAAATCGGACAACATACAGGCGATTGCCAAAGCCGTTTTTTAGACGGTTCCCGGCTTCGGCCTGTGGGCCAAAAAAACTACCTTTGGTCGGCATGAGGCTTCGTATCCTGTTTCTTTCTGCCGTATTGCTGGCCCTGGCCCGTTTAAGTGCCCAGCCGGAACAGCCGGTGTACAACCTGGATCTGAATGCGTTTTACGGGTCCGTCCTGTTGCACAACACGGACATTTCCCACCTGATTCGCAACCATCCCGCCGGGATCATCCTGGGATGGAACCGGAAAACCTTTGGTTCGGAAGCCTGGCAGTCCCGGTTCAATTATCCGGATACCGGGTTTTCCTTTGTCTACCAGGACATGCGCAACAACACCCTCGGGGAACATTTTGGCTTGTATGCCCACTACAACTTCTATTTTTTCAAAAGGAGCCTGCAGTTGCGGATCGGCCAGGGGGTGGCGTTCAACACAAACCCATACGACGCGGAGCAGAATTTCCGCAACAATGCCTACGGCACCCACCTGCTGAGTTCCACCTACCTGATGCTGCAGTATTACCGGCAACGCATTTGGGATCGATGGGGTTTCCGGGCCGGGCTGACCCTTGTGCACTATTCCAATGCGAACCTGCGGGCTCCCAACACCTCCACGAACACCTTCGGGCTCACCGCGGGGGTATTATACGACCTCTCCCCGGCGGAGGAACCCGAATACCGGGTGCAGGCATCAGATCCCATTCGGGAACGCCTGCGGATCAACCTGGCTTTCCGGAGCGGCGTCAACGAAAGCGACGTGGTGGGGTCCGGGCAGTACCCGTTTTACATTTTTTCCGCCTACGCGGACAAGCGCCTCGGACGGTTGAGCGCCATCCAGCTCGGAACGGACGTGTTCTATTCCAATTTCCTCAGGGAACTTATCCGGTTCCAGGCGACGGCCTTCCCGGAACTCGGGGTGGACGCGGATGCAGACTACAAACGGGCCGGGGCATTTATCGGCCACGAACTCTTTATCAATAAGCTCAGCGTCATCACGCAACTGGGCTATTACGTATATTACCCTTTTGATTTTGAAGGGCGGACCTACAACCGGGTCGGGCTCAAACGCTATTTCGGGTCGAACTGGTTTGGCGCGCTCAGCCTGAAATCGCACGGGGCCAAGGCCGAAGCCCTGGAATTTGCAATTGGAATCCGCCTCTGACCATGAAGTTACCCGCAACATACCGGTTTGCCTGCCTGTCGATCCTGATCGTATCGCTCTGGGGGTGCGGCAAGGAAGGCGCGGGCTGCCTGGGATCTGCCGGCGACCTGCAGCGGGAAGAAATTGCCGTGCCCGGATTCTCGGATATCACGGTGTTTGAAAATGTCCGGCTCGTAATTCGTCAGGGACCCGAGCAAGGTGTGGTTTTGGAAACGGGGGAGAACCTCAGGGATGGCATTTCTGCCCGGGTGGAAGACGGCGTACTGGAATTGCGCGACAGCAACAACTGCAACCTCTTTCGCGAATACGGGCTCACCACGTTCTACGTGACCACCCCGGAACTCGGCAGCATCCGGAGCAGTACCGGCTGGCCCATAGAGAGCGACGGGGTACTGGCCTTTGAGGCGTTGACGCTGGTCTCGGAGAGTTTCAACAACCCGGAGACGGAAACTACCGACGGCTCCTTTGACCTGGATTTGGCTGCCGGGCAACTCCCATTGGTGGCCAACGGGATTGCCTATTTTAAGTTGCGGGGTACCGCCGGGTCCCTGCGGGTAACCATTGCGGCCGGGGATTCGCGGGTGGAGGCTTCCGAACTGGTATCCGGGCGGGTGACGCTGGACCACCGGGGCAGCAACCGGGTACTCGTACACCCGACGGGACGGATTGACGGGGTCATCCGGGGCTACGGGGATGTATTGAGCTATAACCGGCCGGATACCGTCGATGTGGAGGAACGCTTCCGCGGGCGGTTGATATTTGTGGAATAATGGGGAATTTCTGGCGACAACTCCGGGAGGTGTTTTCATCAGCAGCCTCCTGTTCGGAACCATCCGGTCCGGAATGGGTGAACGGGGCTGCCGGGCTGCTCGGCGACCTGGCGGAAGGTGGACGGGTTCCCGGCCTGGCAATGCGTATCCAGCACCGGGGGCAATGGGTGCACGAAGCCGCATTCGGGTATGCAGACCTGGAAGGAGGGGTGCCGGCCACGCCCCAAACGCTATTCCGTATCGCCAGCGTATCCAAACCGATTACGGCCACGGCGTTGGCGCGGATGGCGGGGGAAGGCCTGCTCCGACTGGACGACCCGCTGGCGCGCTATGTGCCCGAATATCCCGACCACGGCATCCTGCTCCACCAACTCGCCGCGCATACGGCCGGGCTTCGGGGGTACCGGGGAAAGGAGTACGCCCTGAACAGGCCTTATTCCATTGAGGCAAGCCTGGAGGTATTCCGGGACGACCCCCTGGAATTTGCCCCGGGAACCGGATTTCTCTATAACAGCTTTAATTTTGTATTGCTCTCCCTGGCGATGGAACGGGCCGCGGGCATGCCGTTTGACGCATTGGTACGGGAACTCGTGTTGCAACCCCTTGGGATGGAACATACGCAGGCCGAGCAGCCCGAACAGCTGCCCGACGGCCTGGCCAAGCCCTATACGCGATGGGCCGGGGGGTTCCGTGGGGCAGTCCCCGTGGACAACCGGTACAAACTCGCAGGGGGCGGTTACCTGTCAACGGTTGGGGATGTGTGCAGGCTCGGCCAGGCCTATCTGGATGGTTCTGCCGTGAATCCGGATCTGGCCGCGGAATTCCTGACATCGCGGGAAACGCCCCAGGGCCCCACCTGGTACGGGTTGGGCTGGCAGGTCGGCCGGGATGCCTGCGGCCGCCGGTACTATGGTCATGTGGGCAATGCCGTGGGGGGGTACAGCAATTTTTTCGTCTATCCGGATGCGAAAGTTGTGCTGGCTGTGCTGATGAATTGTACGGATCCGGGTGTTCAGCCCGTACTCGATA
>CAXQQM010000066.1:0-4136 GCA_964226055.1 Robiginitalea sp.
GACAAACTGCACGATGGCGACAATCAACAGGGCGATCCCCGCGCCTCCAAGCGCATAGAACAGCCAGCGCCGGCCGAAAAAATCGAAATCCCCGACGGGCAGCCAGGCGGCCAGCAGGTACATCGCACCGGCAAAGACTAAAAAAACCAGGGCGGGCGGAAGGCGTAATTCAAGTGTTTTCATAATTCTGGTAGAAGCCTAAAAATAGTATTTTTGGAACCGTCCGAGGAACAAATAAACCAATATCTGTGAAACTCGTTTTTGCAACGCGAAACCCCGGTAAACTCCGGGAAGTACAGAGAATGCTGCCGGAAAGCATTTCACTTCTTTCCCTGGACGCAATCGGCTGCGAGCGGGAAATTCCCGAGACCGAGCCCACCCTGGAGGGCAATGCCGGACTCAAAGCCCGATATGTCACGGAACAATTCGGCATGGATTGCATTGCCGATGATACCGGGCTCGAAGTAGCTGCCCTCGGAGGGGCCCCCGGTGTGTATTCGGCGCGGTACGCCGGCCCCGCTGCCGACCCGGAGGCCAATATTCGCAAACTGCTGGCTGCCATGGAGGGCAAGGCCGACCGGCGGGCCCGGTTCCGCACGGTGATCGCCCTTTGCCTGGACGGGCAATTCCACTACTTTGAAGGGGTCGTCAACGGGGAACTGCTCCTAACCCCCACGGGGGTGGGCGGCTTCGGCTACGACCCAGTATTCCGGCCGGAGGGCAGCCCGCGGAGTTTTGCGGAATTTACCACAGACGAAAAAAACCGAATCAGCCACCGGGGGAAGGCATTCCGCGCCCTGGACGCCTTTCTCCGCAACCGGGATTGAGGTTAGCGGGTTTGTAGTTGCCGGGTTATACCTTGCCCGGATCCCCGCCAGGCCACCGCCCCTGCGGCACCAACCCGCAATTACCTGAGGCAGAAAAAGATAAATTGCGGCGCGTATGTCGAAAATTCGGAATATCTTTGCGGCCGAATTTCAACCGCCGGGTCTCCCGGGTTCATGCGGCACTCAAATGCATGTTGCCGCCACTGTTCGCAACGATTGAACAGCAACACCATCCTATGACATCATTTAAAGACCTTGGGCTCAGCCAGCCACTTGTGGAGGCCGTAGACGCCCTCGGATTCGAACAACCTACGGGTGTTCAACTTGAAACCATCCCCCTGCTCCTCGGACCGGAAACCGACCTGGTAGCCCTGGCCCAGACGGGAACGGGAAAAACCGCCGCCTTCGGGTTACCCCTCCTGGAAAAGACGGATTCCTCCAGCCGGAAGAGCCAGGCACTGATCCTCGCCCCTACCCGGGAACTCTGCCTGCAGATCACGACGGAATTGCAGGCCTATGCAAAATTCATCAAGGGGCTTTCCATCGTGGCCGTATACGGGGGGGCATCCATCCAGCAACAGGCCAAAGCGCTCAAAAACGGCGGGCAAATCATCGTGGCCACGCCGGGTCGGATGAAGGATATGATCAGCCGGAAACTGGCAGATATCTCATCAATCGGTTACTGCGTCCTGGACGAGGCCGATGAAATGCTCAATATGGGGTTTTACGAAGACCTGGTGGATATCCTCTCGCACGCCCCCAAAGATAAATCGACCTGGTTGTTTTCGGCCACCATGCCCGATGCCGTGGCGCGGATTGCCCGGGACTTTATGCACCAACCGGCAGAGGTCACCGTCGGGACCCGCAATGAGGCGATTGCCAGTGTCCATCACGAATACTATACCGTTACCGGCAGGGATCGTTATCCGGCTCTCAGACGCCTGGCCGACGCAAACCCGGGCCTGTTTTCGGTAATTTTCTGCCGTACGAAACGCGATACCCAGAAGGTCGCTGAAAAATTGATCGAAGACGGGTACAATGCCGGCGCCCTTCACGGGGACCTGAGCCAACAACAGCGCGACCTGGTAATGAATGCCTTCCGCAAGCGGCAGCTGCAGCTGCTGGTAGCGACCGACGTGGCTGCCCGGGGCATCGACGTGGACGACGTAACGCATGTGATCCACTACCAGCTCCCCGACGAGACGGAAACCTACACCCACCGCAGCGGCCGCACCGGCCGGGCTGGGAAATCCGGGGTATCCATGGTGATCCTGACTCGTTCGGAACAACGGCGCATTCGCGCCCTTGAAAAAATGATCGGCCGGCCTTTTGAGCAAAAGAAGCTGCCCGATGGCATGGAAATTTGCGAAATCCAGCTCTATCACCTGGCCAACAAGATCCGGTCCGTGGAGGTCAATCCCTCGATCGAAGCCTATCTCCCCGCTATCGAAGATGTCTTTAAAGGCCTGGATCGGGATACGCTGATCCGGAAGATGATATCAGTGGAATTCAGCCGGTTCTACGATTTCTACAGCAAGACCCGCGACCTGAACCCCGGTGCAGGGACGGCGGAAACCGCAAGCGATTCCGGTACCACGCGCTTTTTTATCAATATAGGCGAAATGGACGGCCTGGACTGGATGCAGCTCAAGGACCTCCTCAAAGCCGCCACCGGACTGGGCCGCGACGATATCTACAAGGTTGAGACCAAAGACAGTTTTTCCTTTTTCAATACCGATTCTTCCCTGGCCCCGCTTGTGATGGAATCGATAAAAGGGGTCACCTACGAGGGACGTGAAGTCCGGGTGGAAATTTCATCCAGCCCACAGGACGGGGGTTCGGGCCGGAAAGGCGGCAAGAATTTCCGGAAGGGCGGCAAGAAGTCCTACAAAGGCGGAGGCTCCGGAAAAGGCGGATACTCCAAAAAAGAGGTATATCCCAAAAATGGAAAGCGCCCGGGCGGCAAAAAGAAAAAGGGTGCGAAGAAAGGCGGGAAACGCGCCGGGTTCTATTAGTTAACGCCACGCTAAAAATTGGGAAACAGCCATTTTTTTTATTTTCTTAGCATCCCGATGTCCCGAATCCCCATGAAGAACCCCCTGCTTTTAGTCCTGCTCCTGGCAATTTCCTTTCCCGCAATCGCCCAGGACACATCTGAAGTTGGGGTTTTTAAAGCCCGCGTGATCAACGCCCAGACCGATCAGCCCCTGGAGAGCGTCCACGTCATCAACCTGAACCAGGTGGTGGGGACCATTACCGGCCGGCAGGGGGAATTTGAAATCCGGGCGGCGGTCAACGATACACTGTACTTTTCCTACCTGGGGTTCAAGTCGCAAAAGATCCGGGTAACCAACGACATGTTTAAGTTTGAGGAAACCGATATCGCCCTGACGGAACTCGCCTATGCCCTGGAAGAAGTCATCGTGCAACCCTACCAGCTCACGGGGTACCTGGAAATAGACGTTAAAAACCTGCCCATCAATACGGCCTACCAGTACAGCATCTCCGGGCTGCCCGTGAGTTACGAGGCGGGCAGCAAGAGCCCGAGTGCGGTCACCAAGGTACTGGGGGCCATCATGAACCCGGCAGACCTGCTTCGCAACCTCTTCGGCAGGCACCCACGCCAGATGCGCAAACTTCGGCAGATCAAGGAGGACGACCGGATCCGGGACCTGCTGGCTTCGAAATTCGACCGGGAAACCCTCACCGAACTCCTGCAGTTGCAGAAGGTGGATATCGAGGACATTCTCACCAATTGCAACTATTCCAGTTCATTTATCCGCACTGCAAATGACCTGCAAATCCTGGATGCACTGAGCAGTTGTTACGAGGAATACAGGGTGCTCAACCGCCAAAAATAAATTTTAATTATCCCCCTCCATTTTTTAGCTTTAGGAAAAATCCTGAAACCATGCATAGACTCCTGCTGATTCTTGCGCTATCGGTTAGCATCTACAGTTGTAAACCCGAGCCGAAAACAGCGCAGTTACCGGCAACGGAGCAAGTGACAGTCCAGGACCGGGACAGCATCCCCTTCCTCTGGGAGGGGGCGAATATCTATTTCCTGCTGACCGACCTGTTCCATAACGGCGAGCCGGAAAACGACCTGAATTTTGATCGCGTCAACCCCACAGGGCCCCTGCGGGGGTTTATGGGCGGGGACCTGGCCGGTATTACCGAGAAAATCGAAGACGATTACTTCTCCGACCTGGGCATCAATGCCATCTGGTTTACCCCCGTGGTGGAACAGGTACACGGGGATACGGATGAAGGGACTGGCAATACGTACGCTTACCACGGCTATTGGAC
>CAXQQM010000067.1:0-12257 GCA_964226055.1 Robiginitalea sp.
CCTCGGCGCGGCGAAATTCAGCGGTAAGACCCGGGACGGCTGGTCTGTGGGCCTGCTCGAGAGCCTGACGGCGCGGCGGTCTGCAGTGATCGACAATGCGGGGGAGCGCAGGCGCGAGGTGGTGGAGCCCCTCACCAATTACCTGGTCGGGCGGGTACAGAAGGATTTCAACGAGGGGGATACCTACGTGGGCACCATCGTCACGGCCACCAACCGGGAAGCCCTGCCTGAATCCCTGGACTGGCTGCATGAGGCGGCCTACACGGGCGGGGTGGACTTCAAGCACCAGTGGAACAACCGCGACTGGTACCTGGGCGGCAGTTTGGTTTGGAGCCATGTGCGCGGCAGCGAGGCCGCCATCCTCCGGACGCAGGAATCCATTGCACATTTGTTTCAACGCGAGGGGGCGGACCACGTGGAGGTGGACCCGGACCGCACTTCCCTTACAGGAACCGGGGGCAACCTCCAGCTCGGCAAGGTGGGCAATGGGCATTGGCGCTTTGAGAGCGGGGCCACCTGGCGCTCCCCGGAACTCGAACTCAACGATATCGGATTTCAGCGGCAGGCGGATGACATGCGCCACTATACCTGGGTGGGTTACCAAACCCTGAAACCGGATAAAACCTTCCGCCGGGTGGGGATCAATTACAACCACTGGAGCGCCTGGGATTTTGCGGGGAACCACAACCTGCTGGCGATCAACACGAATAGCTGGCAGAATTGGGCGGGAAACTGGTTCACCAACCTGGGGGTGACCTTCCGGCCTATCCAATACGACAACTACGCCCTGAGGGGCGGGCCGCGGCTCCGGCAATCCTCCACCATCAGTTTCTGGAATGGCATCAATACGGACAGCCGGAAAAAACTCCGGTTCAACATTTTCCAGAACGGCTCACAGGCCCTGGACGGGTCCCGGGATTACTATTATATCGAGGGCGGGTTTACCTATCAGCCCTTCAATGCCTTGCGAATTTCCGCCTACCCGAGCTTTGAGCTGAATAACGACCAACTCCAGTATATCGACAACCTGGTCAGCGGGGGGGAGCCCGTATACCTGAACGGCACGATTGAGCAGCGCACCCTGTCCATGTCCCTGCGGGTCAACTATACGATCAACCCAAACCTCACCCTGCAGTATTGGGGGCAACCTTTTATATCCCGCGGTCGCTATTCGGAATTCAAACATATTTCCAACCCGCTGGCCCCGGAGATCACCGAGCGCATTACCCCTTATGGCGAAGGGCAGATCACCTTTGAGGACGGGGTGTATTCTGTTGACGAAACGCAGGATGGGACAGTGGATTTTACCTTCGGGGACCCGGATTTCTCCTTTATACAGTTCCGGTCCAACCTGGTACTTCGGTGGGAGTACGTACCCGGGTCCGAGCTATTCCTGGTCTGGTCCCAGGACCTGACCGCTTCCGGGGACCCTGGCGCAGCCCTGCTGGGAAGTTTGGAATCGAATATTTTCGGGGAGACGCAGCCGCGCAATATCCTGCTGCTCAAGGCTACTTACCGGTTTGCTTTCTAAGCTCTTTTCGTGTTAAAATCACACATTTAACTCTTTTTAACTTTTGGCGCATATCCCGCAGAAGCATTAAGCCTTATTTTTAGTCCAAACAAACCTAACTGAATGCCTACCCTGTTTCCGCGAGTTTACCGCGGAATCCCTTTTATTTTCGTGCTGTTTTGGAGCCTGGCCGGATGCACCGATCCGGTAGACCCGGAATTCAGCTACCGGGAAGGGCTTGTCTATATCGATGCCTTCGCTTCCACGGACCCCGGCGCCTCTTATGTCCAGATTTTTGAATCGGGGGAATCCTTCGGCCGGCAGACCAATGAATTCCTGGAAGGAGCCGTTGTGCGTTTTACCCGGAGTTCGGACGGCCTGGAGGTAGTGCTTTTTGAATCCGGGGACCGGTACCTGCCACCGGCCGATTTTGCAATCGCCCTCGGCGAGCAGTGGCAACTCCGGGTTGAACTTGCCGACGGCCGACATTACTTTTCCACAGCCGAAAGCGCTGTGGCCCCTGTGCCCATCCGGGAGGTGTCCGTATCCTATGACCCGCAGCTCGTGTATGTGGAAGACTACGACCGGGAAGTACCCGGACATCGCCTATCGGTGACATTCTCAGATCCCCCCGGGGACGAGAATTATTATTTCTGGCAATACCGCAGTTATGAACAATTGGTGTATTGCCACATATGTTATAACTATTCCGTTTACCGCAATGGCGAGTGTTTTACCCCGGACCCGGATCGCCCGGGCCCGCCACTGAAGGAATACTACACCTACGGCTGCGAGGATGCCTGTTGGCAGATCCGTTACAATGACCGGGTAGAGGTCTACTCGGATGAATTCTCCGATGGGACAACTACAACAGGCCTGCCGGTTGCCGATATCCTCCTGTACCAAAAGCGCAACATCCTGGTTAAACTCCAGCAATATACCCTGGGCCGGGATGCGTACCGGTATTATAAGACGCTGAAGGACCTGGTAGACAACAATTCCGGCTTCAATGCCCCGCTTCCCGCCGCCCTCCTGGGCAACCTGTACAATCCGGACAACCCGGACGAGTATGTGCTGGGCCGTTTTACCGCAGCCGCCCAGGTGTCCCGGGACGTTTTCATCGAACGGATAGGCCTGGAGGAAGCCCAGTTGGAAGATCGCATCATTGGGCAAGCCGAGGAATACGGGTCGGTGCCCCCGCCAGTTACCACCAGTGCCCCCTGTATTTCGGGCCCCTACCGCACGGCAGTCGAACCCGAAGGATGGCTGGAATGAAAACGCGAAACCAAAAATCCTGCCGCCTGTTGATCAGCCATCTTGCGTGGGTCTTATTATGCATTTTATACCTGGCGCCTGCAAATGCCCAGCAGCGGGAAGCCACCCTCTCCGTCCAGGTCCTGGATGCGGCCGGGGACACGCCGCTGGAAGGGGTGCAGGTGGCCATCCGGGAATGCCGCTGCGGGGGGATTACCGACCGGGAGGGGCGCTATTCCAGGGTGCTGCCATGGGGGAGCTATTCAGTGGAATTCTTCTACCTGGGTTTCCAGGGGGTCCAGCGGGAGGTGGACCTTCGCGAATCCGTCGATTTGGTAGTGCGGATGCAGGAGCAAGCCGAGGAGCTGTCCGAAGTGGTCCTGCGGGCCCGACGGATCGCCGAGAACCTGGAATCTCCCCAGATGGGGGCCCTGGAACTCGAGATGCAGGAAATCAAGAAGATCCCCATGGCCGCCGGGGAATTCGACGTTTTGCGGGGCATGACGCTCCTGCCGGGGGTGAACAATGCCGGGGAGATCAGCAACGGGTTATCGGTCCGGGGGGGATCCCTGGACCAAAACCTGATCCTCTACGACTACGCCCCGGTATTCAACCCGACCCACCTGTTCGGGTTGTTTTCGGTTTTCACCCCGGAGGTGATTTCCCAGGTAGACCTGTACCGGGCGAACATACCGGCGCGGTTTGGCGGTCGGACGAGCTCTGTCCTGGACGTCAAGACGCGGAACCCCTTCCCGTCCAAATTCAAGCTGAATGGGGGGGTGGGCCTGGTCTCGTCGCGCCTGGCTATTGAGACCCCCCTCATAAAGGACAAGCTGAATTTGTCGCTCGGGGGGCGGGCCGGTTTTACGGACTTCCTGCTGCCATTATTTTCCGAACGGCTGGACAATACCCGGGCGCGCTTCCACGACGCCACGATGAAACTGCTCTGGCTGGCGGGGGAAAACGACCAGGTGGCCCTGACCGGGTTCTACTCCTGGGATTTCTACCAACTCGACCTGATCACCCGGATCCAGGATATCAATGCAGCGAATAACCAGTATAAGTTCCGCACCCTGAACGGCACCCTGGCCTGGACCCATGTACTGGACGATAAGTCCACCGTGCGCAACATCCTGGTGGCCTCGGATTACCAGCCGGAGAACATTTTCCCCGAAGCCGAAAGCGAGAATGAGATCCGGTATGAATCCTCCATCCGCTACCTGAGCCTGAATTCGGAATACCAGCGCTTTGTGCGCGAAGGGCTGGACTGGTATACCGGGTTGCAGGCGGCCCGCTATCGGATAGGGCCCGGCAGCCTGGACCCGGGGTTTGGCAACAGCATCAACCCGGTGGAACTGCAGTCCGAGCACAGCTACGAGTTTGGAGCCTATGCAAACCTGAACTGGTCCCCCCTGGAAAACCTGTCGCTTTCCGCCGGGTTGCGGTTCAACCATTTTGTACTGGTGGGCCCGTTTACCCAACCGGCATTCGACCCGGATACCGGAAACCTGATTGCCACAACTTCCTTTGAAGACGGGGCAGGGGTAAAGACCTACAACGGCCTGGAACCCCGGTTGGGGCTGAATTATTCCCTGGGGGAGTACACCTCGGTCAAAGGCAGTTATGCCCGTCTGAACCAATACCTGCAGAACCTGTACAACACCACCACCCCGTTGCCCACCTCCCGTTGGAAGACCTCTGACCCGCTGATTGGTCCGCAGCAGAGCGATGCCTTTGGGCTGGGGATTTACCAGGGGCTCGCTGGCAATGAAATGGAGGTTTCCCTGGAGGGTTATTACCGGGCGACCCGGAACAACCTCACCTATAAGGCCGGCGCGGACTTTTTCCTGGAGCCCTACCTGCAGCGGGAAGTGATCCAGGCCGAAGGAAAAGCCTATGGGGTGGAACTCAGCTTTCGCAAGCCCGAGGGAAAGGTCAACGGCTGGCTGAATTATACCTACGCAAGGAGCTTCCTGCGCAGTAACGGTACCGGGCTCCGCGAACGCATCAATGACAATGAATGGTACCCCTCGGAATTCGACCGGCCGCATGTCTTTAACAGTACTGTCAACTTTGAGGGCGACCTGTACAACACCTGGAGTTTCAATTTTACATTGCAGTCCGGGCGGCCCTATTCAGCCCCGAACAGCGTCTTCCGCTATCAGGATATCGATATCCCGATTTTCCTGGACCGGAACAATGCCCGCCTGAGGCCTTACCACCGCCTGGATTTCTCCTGGACGATCCGGTACGGCAAAAAACTGAACCGCCGCTGGGTGGGCGACTGGACCCTTACCATCTACAACGTCTACGGGAGGCGGAACCCCTTCAACCTATTCTATTCCCAGCGCCAGGGGGGCGAATTCGGCGATATTTTCCTGGAAAGCCCGCTGGGCGCCTACGAGCTATCTGTGCTGAACAGCCCGCTCTTTGCGATTACCTACAATTTTTCTTTCGATTAAAAGTGCGTGCCGGGCGCTTAATGCGCTTCGAGCCAGGTCTCCCCGAAGCCCATGTCCACTACCAGTGGGACAGCCAGGTCATAGGCTTGCTCCATTTCGGATTTGATCAGGGTGCTCACCGCATCGGCTTCTTCCCGGTAGCAGTCAAAGACCAGTTCATCGTGAACCTGCAGGAGCATCCGGGTCTTGAAGTTGCCTTCCCGCAGCTTTTGGTGGATCCGGATCATCGCGATCTTGATGATGTCGGCCGCGCTTCCCTGGATCGGGGCATTGACTGCGTTCCGTTCGGCGGCACCCCGGACCACCGCGTTGCTGCCGTTGATGTCCTTGAGGTAGCGACGGCGGCCCAGGACGGTCTGAACGTAGCCGTGCTCCCGGGCAAAATCGATCTGGTCGCTGATATAGTTCCGGAGTTTCGGGTACGTTTTGTAATACGTGTCAATCAGCTCCTTGGCTTCGGTACGGCTGAGGTTGGTCTGGTTGCTCAGCCCAAAGGCGGACACCCCGTAGATGATTCCGAAATTGACCGTCTTGGCATTCGACCGCTGTTCCCTGGTCACCTCTTCCAGAGGGACCTGGAACACCTGGGCGGCCGTGGCTGCGTGGATGTCTTCGCCCCGTTTGAAGGATTCGATCATCGTGTCCTCCTCGCTCAGGGCCGCGATGATCCGGAGTTCTATCTGGGAGTAATCCGCGGCCAGCAACTGGTATTCCGGGCTGCGCGGGATAAAAGCCTTCCTGATTTGCCGGCCCCGCTCGGTGCGGATCGGGATATTCTGCAGGTTCGGGTTGTTGCTGCTCAGCCGGCCGGTAGCCGCCACAGTCTGCATGTAGTCTGTATGCACCCGGCCGGTGGACGGGGCCACCTGCTGTGGCAGGGCGTCCACATAGGTGCTCTTGAGTTTGGTCAGGCCCCGGTAGTCCAGGACCATCTGCACGATTTCGTGCTCTTTGGCCAGGCCGGAAAGTACGTCTTCCGCGGTAGAATATTGCCCGGTCCGCGTTTTCTTGGGTTTGTCCACCAGCTTCATTTTATCGAAGAGGATTTCCCCGAGCTGTTTGGGCGACCCGATGTTGAATTCTTCCCCGGCCGCCTCGTAGATCTTTTCCACCAGGCCTCCGATATCCTTTTCCAGCTCCCCGGAAAGCTTCTTCAAAAAGTCCGAATCCAGGTTGATGCCCTCGAGTTCCATATCGGCCAGCACCCGCAAAAGCGGGATTTCGATTTCCTTGAAAAGTTCTTCGGTCTGGGCCTCCCGCAGTTCCGGCCCAAAGAGCTGGGCAAGCTGGAGCGTGATATCCGCATCCTCCACGGCGTACTCGGTCTGGTCCTCCAGGGGGACATCGCGCATGCTCAGTTGGTTCTTGCCTTTTTTGCCGATCAGGTCGCTGATGGGGACCGGGGTGTAATTCAGGTAGGTTTCGGCCAGCACGTCCATATTGTGCCGCATGTCCGGGTTGATCAGGTAATGCGCCAGCATCGTGTCGAATAGCGGCCCCCGCACCGGCATCCCATACGTGCTGAGCACCTTGATGTCATATTTGAGGTTCTGCCCCACTTTTTCAATGGTGTCCGACTCAAAGAACGGCCGGAGTTCTTCGAGGACTTCCCCGGCCGCTTCCCGGCCTTCCGGGACGGGCAGGTAGAATCCTTTGTGGGCCTCCCAGCTGAAGGCTATCCCAACGAGCTCCGCCTCAAGCGGGTCCAGGGAGGTGGTTTCCGTATCAAAACAGACGCGGTTTTGCGCCATAAGGCTTTTCAGGAATAGTTTCCGCTCCATGCCGTCTCCCACGGCCTGGTAGAGGTGGGATACTTCTTTGATGGTCTTACGACCGGAATAGGCTTCCACCTGCTCCCCATTGGCGTCCCCTTCGAAAAGGGAAAACTGCCCGCTGCCTGCTTCGCGGTTTTGTTTTTTTGCCGTTTCCGTGGTGCCTACTGCCGGGCCGCTCTCGGTTTCCCCTGAAAAGAGTTTGAGGAATTGGTCGCGGAGCCTTCGGAATTCCAGCTCTTCAAAGAGTTCCTGGACTTTCTGGCTGTCCGGCATACTCAATTCATAGTCTTTTTCGTCGAAGGTGACGTCGCAATCCACGCAAATGGTCGCCAGTTTCTTGGAGAGTTTGCCGAGTTCCGCATTTTCGATGATCCGTTCCTTCATCTTCCCCTTGAGCTGTTCGGTGTTTTCGAGCAGGCCTTCCAGGGAGCCGAACTGGTCGATGAATTTCTTGGCGGTCTTGTCGCCCACCCCCGGGAACCCCGGGATGTTGTCGCTGGCATCCCCCATCATCCCCAGATAGTCGATCACCTGTTCGGGACGCTCCACCCCAAAGCGTTTCTGGACCTCCGGGATACCCCAGATCTCAATCCCGTTCCCCATCCGGGCCGGGCGGTACATAAAAGTATTTTCGGTTACCAGTTGCCCGAAATCCTTATCCGGGGTAACCATATAGACCTGGTATCCCTGGGCCTCGGCCTGGCGGGCCAGGGTACCGATGATGTCGTCGGCTTCCAGGCCGCTGCGTTCGATACATGGGATATGCATGGCCCCCAGGATGTCCTGGATCCAGGGCACAGCTACCCGGATGGCATCGGGGGTTTCGTCCCGGTTGGCCTTGTATTCGGGGAAGAGTTCGGTGCGCTCCGCGCTGCCGTCCTTGTCGAAACAGACGGCCAGGTGGTCCGGTTTTTCGCGGCGGATCACGTCGAAAAGCGAATTCATGAACCCCATGATCGCCGAGGTGTCCATGCCCTTGGAATTGATGCGGGGGTTCTTGATCAGGGCGTAGTACCCCCTGAATATAAGCGCATAGGCATCGAGCAGGAAAAGGCGTTTTTTTTCAGACATGGAAGGCGGTTTTCTTGTGGTTTAAAACTACTAAGATTCTCAGGATTTCAGGTAGGTTTCACTCGGGATATTCCGGTGCCCGTCCCGGTTGTATAGCCGGTAGCTAAACCCGGGGTGGATACAGTACGCGCCGGTTTGCCCCTGTTTGTTCAGGGCGATAAACCCGATCTGGAAATCGGTCCGTCCCGCATTTTTGGCCATGATCCGGCGAACGCCTTCCTCGCAGGCCTCCTGGGGGGACATCCCCTGGCGCATCAGTTCGACGATCAAAAAACTCCCCACGGTCCGGATCACCTCTTCGCCCAGGCCGGTAGCCGTCGCCCCGCCCACCTCGTTGTCCACGTAGAGCCCGGCGCCGATCACCGGGGAATCCCCGACGCGACCCCGCATTTTAAAAGCCAGGCCGCTGGTAGTACAGGCCCCGCAAATATCCCCTGCATCGTCCATGCAGAGCATGCCGATGGTATCGTGGTTCTCGATATTGATAATGGGTTTGTATTCCGCGGTCTCTTTCCACTCCTCCCAATCCAGACGGGAAGCCTCCGTGAGCAACTCGCGTTTTTCGAACCCCTGGTCCCGGGCAAACTGGGCCGCACCTTCCCCGATCAGGATCACATGGGGGGTTTCCTCCATCACTTTCCGGGCGACGGATACCGGGTGGGCGTAGCCTTCCAGGCCCATTACAGAGCCGCAATTTCCATTGGCATCCATGATGCACGCATCCAGGGTCACAAACCCGTCCCGATCCGGCCGGCCGCCCAGCCCTACCGTCTGGTTTTCGGCGTTTGCTTCCTCCACCCGGACTCCTGCTTCGGCCGCATCCAGGGCGTTGCCCCCGGCATTCAGCACGGACCAGGCTTTTTCCGTGGCGTTTCCGAAATCCCAGGTGCAGAGGGCCACAGGCCCGGATGCAGACGCAGAACCCGCCAGGCTGGCTGCTGCGCTGGAGGCTTTATTGTCGCGACATCCCCCCAGGGCAGCAGCCCCGATGAGGCCGGCGGACCCCAGGGAGGAATTTTTCAGGAATTTTCTTCTGTGCATGGTTTGAAGCGGTTAATTTAGGATCCTAAAGATACGTATTTATGCTCGTTGAGGTTTGTGCCAACTCGCCGGAATCCGCCCGTGCCGCCCAGGAAGCTGGAGCCGACCGGGTGGAGTTTTGCAGCGAGCTGGCCGTAGGGGGCATCACCCCCTCCAGGGGGATTCTCGAGGAGGTGAGGAAGGTAATTTCCATCCCGGTCCATGTCCTGATCCGGCCTCGAAGCGGGGATTTTGTGTATTCCCGGTCGGAATTCCAGGCCATGTTGCAGGACGTGGGGTATTGCGTGGAGATGGGGTTTGAAGGGATTGTCAGCGGATGCCTGCAACCGGACGGGCAGGTGGATGCGGCACGGACCCGGGAACTCCTCCGCGCATCCGGAGACGCCCGGTTTACCTTCCACCGCGCTTTCGACCGGAGCCCGGACCCGCACACCGCCCTGGAGGTGCTGGAGGAGATCGGGGTACATACGATCCTGAGCAGCGGCCAGGCCCATTCGGCACCGGACGGCCTCCCGCTTCTCGAATCCCTGCAGCTTCGCTCACACCGCATCCGGTTGATGCCCGGAGGCGGCATCCACCCGGGGAATATCCGCCTCTTCGCCGGCAAGGGATTTGAGGCGGTCCACCTATCCGGCATCCGCAAGGGACCGGCCCGCGAGACCTATCACGGCCCGCCGATGAATGCCCCGGGCCTGCTTCGGGAAACGAAGCCCCTGGTCACCGACCCGGAGGCGGTGAAAGCGGTCGTAGATAGCCTGAAAGCGCTTTCCGGCGGGGGGTAGGAGCCACCGAAAATCGGTATATTTGAAAAACGCAACGAATGATCCGCTGGCTGCTTTTTATCCTTGTTTACCTCCTGATTTGCCTCTACACCTTGCAGGCCCTCCGTTCGGGGACACGCCTGCCGTGGATCCATTACCTCTATATCGCCATTACCCTCCTGGTACTCGGTAATTTTGTCTACCAGTTTACCTGGGGCGAGGCCGAGGGAAGGGTGCTGAGCCGGCCCAAAAGCTATGCTTTTGGGTTCCTCCTGGCCGTGCTCACCTTTAACCTGATCACGATGATTTTCCTCTTTTCTGAGGATATCTTCCGGGTACTGGTGGCCGGGTATCACAAGGTGCTCGGCGGGAAGGGCGAGTTCAGCCTGCCAGGCCGGAGGCGCTTTTTGAGCCTGCTGGCACTGGGGGTGGCCTCCCTGCCGTTCGGGGCACTCCTCTACGGGATGTATCGCGGGAAGTACAATTTCAAGGTGCTGAAATACGAACTGGAATTCAAGGACCTCCCCCTGGCCTTCCACGGGTACCGGATCACCCAGATTTCGGACGTGCACAGCGGCAGCTTCGACAACTGGACCCAGATATCCTACGGGGTGGACCTGATTAACCAGCAGGAAAGTGACGCGATATTCTTTACCGGCGACCTGGTGAACAACAAGGCCAGCGAAATGGACCCCTGGAAGGAGTTGTTTTCCAAACTCCGCGCGCCGGATGGGGTATACTCCATCCTCGGGAACCACGACTACGGGGATTACGTGGAATGGGAATCCGAAGAACTCAAGGCCCAAAACCTCGAAGACCTGAAGACCCTGCAGCGGGAGATGGGCTTCGACCTGCTCCTGAACGAGCACCGTTACCTGCAGCGGGGGGATGACCGCATTGCCCTGGTGGGCGTGGAAAACTGGGGTCGGGGGGGATTCAAAAAAGCTGGCGACCTCCGGGAGGCCACGGCGGGCATCCGGGATAATGATTTCAAGATCCTGCTCAGCCACGACCCATCCCATTGGGAGGACAAGGTCATCCACGATCCAATGCATTTCCACCTGACCCTCAGCGGGCATACACACGGCATGCAATTCGGCATCGAAATCCCCGGCCTGGTCAAGTGGAGCCCGGTGAAATGGCGCTACCGATATTGGGCGGGCATTTACGAAGAGCTGGGGCAGTTTATCAATGTCAACAGGGGGTTCGGTTTCCTGGGATATCCGGGCCGTGTGGGCATATGGCCGGAGATTACCGTGATTACGCTCAAAAAAACCGGTTTAACTTGAATTTAACGGCCTGCCCCCTTCAATAACAGGCGCTTTCAATTCCCATTTGGCAAAATTTCTTACTTTTGAGCGGTAACCCAATGCCATCTGTATGTCAAAATTCGGTGAACTCATCGATCAGAATCATCCGGTACTGCTGGATTTCTACGCGGAATGGAACGAGCAATCCACCGCCATGCACCCTGTTTTGAGGGACGTGGCCGCCGCCCTGGGCGACAAGGGTAAAGTCATCAAGATAGATGTCGACAAGAACAAGGAACTTTCCCAGGCACTTCGCATCAAAGGCCTGCCCACCCTGATGATCTACAAAAAAGGGGAAATGGTCTGGCGCCAAAGTGGCGAACAGGATGCGAATACGCTAATCGGCATTCTCAACGAATACGTTTAGTTTGATTTGAAAATTTGAAGATTTGCCAATTTGAAGATTGGGAATCTTTCAATAGGAGAATTTGCCGATTTGAAGATGGGCAATTTTTCAATACGAGCTTTGCCGATTTGAATGTTTACCGATTTGAAGATGGACAAAACTCCCGAATTAAAGGTTTGTTGACCTGAAGTAGTACGTCTTAAGGATTTCGGATAGCAAATCATCGGCGGGATTGGACTACCTCAACCAAATTTTCAAATCCTCAAATCGCCAAACCTTCAAATCAATTAGAAATACTATCCGCCGGTACTTCCGTGCGGACATTGTCTTCCATAGTCGTATCCGAAACCGGCATCGTGTCGATCAGGTCCGGGTCGGGCGTCTCACCGGGGTCGGCAGGGGGTAGCTGGTCCAGCAGGTTATCCCGGTTCATAAAGGCAATCCGGTCGATCTGCTCATTGAAGATGAGCGTTTCCTTTTCGGCCAGTTCCCGGTCGTTGTTGTCGATCAGGATATTGTTCAGGCGCTTGTAGGCCTCCAGGTCCGAAAGGATTTCCTCGGCCCGTTCGTACTGTTCGTCCAGGGGGATCCCGGCGTAGTAGTCGATGCGGTCTACGTAGATGCCCTTCAGCTGGTAGTAAAGTTGCCAGATCGGAAGAGCGTCGTGTAGGGAAAGAGTGTCACAGGTGGTGTAGATCTCGGTGGTCGCCGTATCATTAAAAAGGGG
>CAXQQM010000068.1:0-8899 GCA_964226055.1 Robiginitalea sp.
GGATGTCGCTGATGTCCACGATGAATAAACCGCTTTCCGTGGCGCCACAACCATTGCCCCCCCGGAGGGTGACAAAGGCGTAGTCGCCGTCCACCACCACCGGGTCGCAGGCAGTGCCGTGCTGGAATTCGGAGACGAATGCCGGAACCGCCGGGTTGGAAATATCAAATATGTACATGCCCCGCATACTGCCCAGAAAGAGGTGGTCCCCCCGGTTAAAGATGGTCTCGATATCAAACCCGGCAAATACATCTTCCCCGGCCACCGGCGCTTCGAGGTTGGAAATATCGAATACATTAATGGTGTGGCTGTCCACGGCGTAAAGGAAGTCTTCAACGATTTTGAACCGCGCCAGGGAACCGCCCTGTCCGGTCCCGGATGCATTGTCCGCAGCTGCTTCCAGGAAGTCTACCTGGCCCTGGTTCCTGCCTTCGACCTCTGAAACCGACAGCCGCTGGGTCTGCATTTCCCAACCGACCAGGATCTCATCCTGGGCATTCCAACCGTCGTACTCCACGATGTCCGCCTCAAACGGCCAGGGTACATGGTCCTGCAGGACGCCTTTTAACCGGGCCACCGGACGGATGTTGTCCGGGTTGGATATATCGAATACCACCAGGTCCGAGAGGCTGTCGGCAAACAGGTAGTCGTCCTTGACGGCTATATCGACATTCCCGGGAATATTGATAAACCCGGTCTTTCGGGGAGCTGATGGGTCCTGGTTGTCGACCATGTGGATGCCCTTGAAAGGTTCGTTGACGAAGATCAGGTTGCCATAGGCGTAAATCTTGCCGGAAACCGCCAGGGGTTGGGGCGGCAGGATGTCTACAGCCGCTTCGAACTGCTCCACGGACATCGTCAGCGGGGTGGCAACGAGGTAATCGGCGAATTCGGAATCATTGTCTTTTTCACAGGAATTCAGCAGGAGGAGGCCTGCCAGGATCAGGAGGAGGCGGGAGGTTTTCATCGGGCAATTGGTTTAAGGGGCTGTTATCCCAAAGATACGCAGGGGCGTCTCAGGTTGCGTTTTTTTGGGAAAATTTAAACGCTGCCAAATTGTCATATTCCCAAGTTCCTAGTATCTTTGCTGCCCTTCCGTTGGGAAGGAAATTCAGATGCATGGAAAAGACCATAAATGAAGCGGAACAGGGTACGGCCCTGGAGATGCGGGCCAAGGATGGAAACGCCCGCAAACTGTATATCGAGAGTTACGGCTGCCAGATGAATTTCTCGGACAGCGAAATCGTGGCATCCATCCTGGGCCAGGAAGGGTTCAATACAACCAGCCGCCTCGAGGAGGCCGACCTGATCCTGGTCAATACCTGCTCCATCCGGGAAAAGGCCGAACAAACCGTACGCAAGCGGCTCGTCCACTTCAACGGGCTGAAAAAAAGCAACCCCGGCGTCAAGGTGGGGGTACTCGGCTGTATGGCCGAACGGCTGAAAAGCCAGTTCCTAGAGGAAGAAAAAATCGTGGACATGGTAGTTGGTCCGGATGCCTACAAGGACCTCCCAAACCTGGTCCGGGAAGTAGACAGCGGACAAAATGCCGTAAATGTCATCCTCTCCAAAGAGGAAACCTATGCGGATGTGTCGCCGGTCCGCCTGGCTAGCAACGGGGTAACCGCCTTTGTTTCCATCACCCGGGGATGCGACAACATGTGCACGTTCTGCGTAGTGCCCTTTACCCGTGGTCGGGAGCGGAGCCGGGATCCGCAATCCATCCTCCGGGAAATCGGGGACTTATGGGACGGCGGTTATAAGGAGGTGACCCTATTGGGGCAGAACGTGGACAGCTACCTCTGGTACGGAGGAGGCCTCAAAAAAGACTTTGAAAAGGCGAGCCCCATGCAGCAGGCCACGGCCGTGAATTTTGCCGGGTTGCTGGAGATGGCCGCCAGGGCCTATCCGGGTATGCGGTTCCGCTTTTCGACATCGAACCCCCAGGATATGACCCTGGACGTGATCGAGACAATGGCCCGTTTCGACAACATCTGCAACTACATCCACCTGCCCGTTCAAAGCGGGAGCGACCGGATTTTGAAAGCCATGAACCGGTTGCATTCCCGGGAGGAATATTTCGGGCTCATCGACAATATCCGGCGGCTCATCCCGGACTGCGGCATCAGCCAGGACATGATTGCCGGTTTCCCGACGGAAACGGAGGAAGACCACCAGCAGACACTGTCCCTGATGGACTATGTAAAATACGACTTCGGGTTTATGTTCGCCTATTCGGAGCGGCCCGGAACGCTGGCGGCCCGAAAAATGGCCGACGACGTACCCGATGCGGTGAAAAAACGCCGGCTCCGGGAGATCATCGACAAGCAGCAGGCCCACAGCCTGGAGCGCAACCAGGAACATATCGGCCGGGTGGAGGAAGTGCTGATCGAGGGCACCTCCCGAAAATCGGATGCCGAATGGATGGGGAGGAACACCCAGAATACCGTGGTAGTTTTCCCGAAAGAATCCTACCGGGTGGGCGAATTCGTCAACGTGCGCATCGAAGACTGCACCTCGGCCACGCTCCTGGGTACGGCAACCGGGTATTCCAAAATGAACTGAAATGGAGAACGTGCAAGCCATCAAACAGCGTTTTGAGCTGATCGGCAACGATGTAAAGCTCAACCGGGCCCTTGAAAAAGCGATCCAGGTTGCCCCCACGGATATCTCCGTGCTGGTCACGGGCGAAAGCGGGGTGGGGAAGGAATCCATCCCGAAGATCATCCATTCGCTCTCCCACCGGAAGCACGCCAAATACATTGCAGTGAACTGCGGGGCCATCCCCGAGGGCACCATTGACAGCGAACTCTTTGGGCACGAGAAAGGCGCATTTACCGGGGCCACCCAGACCCGGAGCGGGTATTTTGAAGTGGCCGACGGCGGGACGATTTTCCTGGACGAGGTAGGCGAACTGCCGCTGACCACCCAGGTGCGTCTGCTGCGGGTACTGGAGAACGGGGAATTCCTGAAAGTGGGGTCTTCCCGGGTCCAGACTACGGATGTGCGGATCGTGGCCGCGACCAATATGAATATGCGGGAAGCCATCAAAAAGGAAAAGTTTCGCGAAGACCTGTTCTACCGGCTGAGCACCGTGGAGATCCATATCCCTGCCCTGCGAGACCGCCGGGACGACATCCACCTGCTGTTCCGGAAATTCGCCTCGGATTTCGGGCAGAAGTACAAGATGCCGACCATCCGCCTGGAAGACGACGCCGTCCCCGTGCTTGAGAATTACCGGTGGCCGGGAAACATCCGGCAGCTCCGGAACATCGCCGAGCAGATTTCCGTGCTGGAAAAAGACCGCTCCGTTTCGGCGGCCACGCTCCGGTCCTACCTGCCCGAATCCGGCGGGAGCCAGCTTCCGGCCGTAGTGGAGCAGCGGCGGCGCGAAGGCGACTTCTCCAACGAGCGGGAAATCCTCTATAAGGTGCTCTTCGATATGAAGTCGGACCTAAACGACCTGAAGAAGCTCACCCTGGAAATGCTCAAACACGACAACAGCGAAAAAGTCCAAGAAGAACAGGAACAGCTGATCCGAAAAATTTACGGGTCCGAGGACGGGGAAATCCTGGACGAGGAAACAGCCGTGGCCATCCTGCCCCCTGCCGGCCAGGAACCCGAACGCACCCCCGCGGCTGCCCCTCCCCAGGACAAGTACCATTTTGCCGAGGAAATCGAAGAGGAAGAAACCCTATCTTTACAGGAAAAGGAAATCGAACTGATCGCAAAATCCCTGGAGAGGAACAAGGGCAAACGCAAAGCTGCGGCTGCCGAACTGGGGATTTCCGAGCGGACCCTCTACCGCAAGATCAAGCAATACGACCTCTAGCATGAAGCGGACGATGCAATTTGGCCTGGCCCTGCTGGCCCTGGCGTTTCTGGGATGCGGGGCATATTCCTTTACCGGGGGGGACGTCGGGGATGCGGAGACCTTCCAGGTGAACTATTTCCAGAATTACGCCACCCAGAGCCCCGGGTCGGTATTCCACCCGGGCCTCGACCGGGACTACACGCTTTCCCTCCAGGACCTGATCCTGAACCAGACCAACCTGGACCTGGTAAACTCCAACGCCGACCTGGTCTACGAGGGGGAGATCGTCGAGTACCGCGTGCAGCCCATGTCCGCCACGGCGGAGCAACGGGCGGCCCAAAACCGGCTGACGATGACCGTCAATGTTCGCTTTTACAACCGGACCAAAGACAATGTGGACTTTGAACAGCGGTTTTCCTTCTTCTATGACTACCCGGCAGCCACCCAGCTGGCCAGTATCCGGGACGCCGCCCACCAGGAGATCTTTGAGCGGATCAACCAGGACATATTCACCCGATCCCTCGCAAACTGGTAGGAGATGCAAGTACCCGATTTCACATACCTGCTGCAGCAACCCGGGAAATTGGAGACGCCGGTGCAGACCCGGCAACTCGAGGAAGTCCTCAAAACCTACCCCTGGTTCCAGGCGGCCCGGGCCCTCCATCTCAAGGGGCTTCGGAACCTCAACAGCTACAAATACAACCAGGCACTGAAAATCACGGCGGCCTGTACGGCCGACCGGGAAGTGCTCTTCGATTTCATCACTTCCGAAGCCTTCCTGCAAAATGATATTGCGGATGCGATTTCGGGCAAGACTTCCCTTTCTGATCGGGAAATCGAATCCGAGGAAGTGGCCCCGGAACCCGGCAGGGATGCCGGGATGGTGGACGAGGGCGAAGACGGCGCACTCCCCCGTTCCACCGCAGAAGCCGAGCAAATCCTCGACCCGAAACTCTTCCGCTCCAAAGACCCTGAAGTGGACAAAGAACTGGAGGCCGAACGGGAAGCGGCCCGGGTAAAACTCGGGATGGGCCGTCCCTTGGACTTCCACAAGGGAGAGCGCTACTCCTTTTCCGAATGGTTGCAGATCACCAGCCTCGGACCCGGTAAACGGAAAGGGCCCACGCCCCCCGTTGCAGGGGATGCAGATGCAGCGACCAATGCCCCTGGAGGTGAAGCCGCGTCGCTGGCGAAACCCGAGCCGAAACCGGCCGAAGATGCGTCGCGGAAAAAGAAATTCGACCGGATAGACCGCTTTATCCGGGACAACCCGAAAATCGTCCCGCAGGCTGCGGCGGAAGCTGAAAAAGTGAACATTTCCCAGTCCGTGAAAATCGACAAGGAGGAGCTGATGACCGAGACCCTGGCGCGGGTTTACCTGGAGCAGGGCAAGCACAAAAAAGCCATACAGGCCTACCGGATCTTAAGTTTGAAATATCCGGAAAAAAGTGGTTTCTTTGCGGACCAAATTAAAGCGGTGGAAAAACTGCGCAAAGATAAACCCAAGAAATAATGAGCACATTTTCAATATTCCTGGTTTTGATCATTATCGTCTGCCTTTTGCTGATGCTGGTGATCATGGTTCAGAACCCGAAGGGCGGGGGCCTCTCCTCCTCCTTTGGCGGTGGCGGGAACCAGGTGGTTGGTGGGGTCAAGAAAACCGGCGATTTCCTGGACAAGAGTACCTGGACGCTGGCGACGGTCCTGATCGTCCTGATCCTGCTCTCCAATGTGACCCTGAAAACCAATTTCCAGGAAGCTGAATCGAGGCTCCTGCAGGAAGACGGTATCGAATCGGTTCCCGAGGGGGACCTGGAATCCATCCCTGAAGCCCCGGCCGGCGAACCTGCCAGCCCGCTCGATACGCTTCAGTAAAAACACACCCGAAACGATGGGAAATGCCAGTTTGTATGACAAGCTGGCATTTTTCATTTAACAAACTGTCAGTTTTTGCCGCATGGCACAATTTCTGCCCTGTGGAAGGGCGAAACTTAAAATCTAAAAAATCGATCAATATGGCTAAAGTAAACATCAAACCACTGGCGGACCGGGTCCTTGTAGCACCCATGGAAGCCGAAACCAAGACGGCCTCTGGGATCATCATCCCGGATACGGCCAAGGAAAAACCGCAGAAAGGCAAAGTCGTTGCGGTTGGCCCGGGCACCAAGGACGAAAAAATGACCGTCTCCGTGGGCGACACCGTATTGTACGGCAAGTACTCCGGCACCGAGCTGAAATTCGACGGGGCCGACTACCTGATGATGCGCGAGAGCGATATTTTAGCAATCATATAAATTCAATTACACGCCGGCCGGCCCCCCGGGCCGCCTCCGGCTGAATCCAAAAATCAACATACGCATTATGGCAAAAGACATAACTTTTGATATTGAAGCAAGGGACGGGCTGAAGCGCGGGGTAGACGCCCTGGCCAATGCCGTGAAAGTAACCCTCGGGCCGAAAGGACGGAACGTAATCATCAGCAAATCCTTCGGGGCCCCCGTGGTGACCAAGGACGGGGTGACCGTCGCCAAGGAAATCGAACTGGAGGACGCCCTGGAGAACATGGGCGCCCAGATGGTCAAGGAGGTCGCCTCCAAAACCAACGACCTGGCCGGGGACGGAACCACCACAGCCACGGTACTGGCACAGTCCATCGTCAAGGAAGGACTCAAGAACGTAGCTGCCGGCGCCAACCCGATGGACCTCAAACGCGGGATCGACAAAGCCGTTGAGGCAATCGTCGAAAACCTGGCCAAGCAGGCCAAGAAAGTGGGCGACTCCAGCGAAAAGATCAAGCAGGTGGCCGCCATTTCCTCCAACAATGACGAGACGATCGGGGAACTGATCGCCCAGGCGTTCAAGAAAGTAGGCAAGGAAGGTGTAATCACCGTGGAGGAAGCCAAGGGAACCGACACGTATGTGGACGTGGTAGAGGGGATGCAATTCGACCGCGGATACCTCTCCCCCTATTTCGTGACCGATTCCGAAAAGATGATCTCCGAGCTGGAAAACCCCTATATCCTGCTCTTTGACAAGAAAATTTCCACCATGAAGGACCTGCTGCCCGTTCTCGAGCCGGTAGCACAGTCCGGGAAGCCCCTGCTGATCATTTCAGAGGATGTGGACGGGGAAGCCCTGGCCACCCTGGTGGTCAACAAACTGCGCGGCAGCCTGAAAATCGCCGCTGTAAAGGCGCCCGGATTCGGAGACCGCCGCAAGGCCATGCTGGAAGACATCGCCATCTTGACCGGCGGAACCGTGATCTCCGAGGAGCGCGGCTTCACCCTGGAAAACGCCAGTCTGGATATGTTGGGCACCTGTGAAAAGGTCACCATCGACAAGGACAATACCACCATTGTCAACGGTTCCGGTTCTGCCAAGAACATCAAGGCACGGGTCAACCAGATCAAATCGCAGATCGAGACCACGACCTCGGACTACGACCGCGAGAAACTCCAAGAACGCCTGGCCAAACTGGCCGGTGGGGTCGCCGTCCTCTATGTAGGGGCCGCTTCCGAAGTGGAGATGAAAGAGAAGAAGGACCGCGTGGACGACGCGCTGCACGCCACCCGTGCCGCCGTTGAGGAAGGCATTGTAGCCGGAGGGGGCGTTGCCCTGGTTCGCGCCTTTGGCGTACTCTCCAAGGTGAAGACCGAGAACGCCGACGAAGCCACCGGGCTGCAGATTGTCGCCCGGGCCATCGAGTCCCCGCTTCGCACCATCGTGGAAAACGCCGGGGGCGAAGGCTCCGTGGTGGTTGCCAAGGTGCACGAGGGGAAAGGCGATTTCGGTTACGACGCCAAGAGCGAGAAATACGTGGAAATGATGAAGGCCGGGATCATCGATCCCAAGAAAGTGACGCGTATTGCGCTGGAAAACGCCGCTTCGGTTGCAGGCATGATCCTGACCACCGAATGCGCCCTCACGGACATCAAGGAGGACACCCCTGCCGGACCGCCCATGGGCGGAGGCGGCGGCATGCCCGGCATGATGTAATCCGAATTTTAGAACGTTTTCCCAAAAGGAAATCACAAAAACCGGCAGTCCGATCTGCCGGTTTTTTTTTACCCGATTTCGTAACTTGCCAGCCTGAAAACCGCTCGCCTTATGAACGACTCCCTATTGCAAGATGCCCGGGAAATCCTCCGGGACACCAACCAACCCCCCGTAGCCCGTTTGCAGGGGGTCTGCGACCTGCTGCAGGAAAGCATCCCGCATTACGACTGGGTGGGTTTCTACTTCCGGAACGGGGACAAGCCGGAATTGAAGCTGGGCCCCTATACCGGGGACCCTACGGACCATACGATTATCCCGTTCGGCAAGGGGATATGCGGGCAGGTCGCCCTGAGCAACGAAAATTTCGTAGTGCCGGACGTCGGCGCCCAGGACAACTACATCGCCTGCAGCATCCATGTGAAGGCGGAAATCGTCGTGCCCATCTTTGTGGACGGGGAAAATATCGGGCAGATCGATATTGACTCCCACACCCCGGACCCCTTTGGCCCGGAAGACGAAGAATTCCTGGAAGCAATATGTGCGGAAGTATCCCGCATCCTGTGAAGCTTCTGCTGGCTTCGGAGGCTTGTGCATTCTTTAAAACTTTCCCGGTTTTGTTGATAAACCGGCCGGCATGTTCAAGGCAAAGAACGTACTTTTGCTCATCGAATCCCTTATAAATCAGCACAGATGAGTACTTCCCGAAAAGCGGCTTCGGCCCTGGTATCGGTTTTCCACAAGGACGGGCTCGAACCCGTGGTCCGCAAATTGCACGATCTCGGCATCACCCTGTATTCCACAGGCGGCACCGAAGCCTTTATACGCAAACTGGGCGTCCCCGTTACGGCCGTAGAAGATGTCACCGGGTACCCTTCCATCCTCGGCGGCCGCGTTAAAACGCTCCATCCGAAAGTTTTTGGAGGCATCCTCGGCAGGCGTGAACTGGAGTCCGACCGGGAGCAACTGGAGCAGTACGAAATACCCCGCATGGACATTGTGATCGTGGACCTTTACCCCTTCGAGAAAACGGTGGCAGACGGGGGGTCCCAGCAGGAGATCATCGAAAAGATCGACATCGGCGGGATCTCG
>CAXQQM010000069.1:0-16771 GCA_964226055.1 Robiginitalea sp.
CAATCACCGAGTCCCGGGGTTGGTCCTGGCTGAAAAGGGAATAGAAGGTAAAGAGGAACAGGAGGGTGGCGCGGATTTTCATCTTCGGGGTTAAGCCCTAAAGATACGCCTGTGGCTACTTCCGGCAAAATATGAGCGGCAGGCCTCCCGGTGGGAACCGGCAGGGGTTCCTGGGAACTATGCGCTGGCCGGGTCCCCGGCTTTCCGGGCTACAGGCGTACACCGATATTGAGCCCTGCCCGGAAAATGAAGTCTTCCTGGTAGGGTTCCGGGTTCAGGCTCCTTCCCACACCGCCGTACAATTCCAGGGTAAACCGCTGGGAACGCGTTGTCCACTTGTTGCCGGCTCCGAGGCCCAGGGCAAACCCGTTGTAGCGTTCGGCAACCCGTGTCCCCGGGGCGGAGGCGAATTCTTCTTCCCCTTTGTAGTACAGGCCGAAAGCTTCCGCAAAGAATCCGGATCTCGGGGCGTAACCGAAATAGGCCCGCAGGTTCGGGCCGATCCCGAAATTCCCGTTGTAATCATACCGGTCGTTGTCCCAGTAAATAGTCCCCCCGAGGCTCACATCGTCTCCCAGGAAGCGTTCGTAAGACAGCTCGGCGGCCCCGGTGGCCAGGAACAGGCCCGCGTTCAACTTCAGTTCGTGGTCCGGGCCATAGGGCGGGTAGGCCTGGGCGGCCAGGCTGCCGGTACCCAGCAGCAACACGAGGAGTAGCAACGGTTGTTTCATCTTTTTTCGGGGGTACAGATCAAAGAGCATTCCATTTTTAGGACGATTCCTGGAACCAGGCGCGAAACCGTTAAAATTACGGATTCCGAATGGAATGGGGGAAGGTTTCCGCCCTTGGCCTCCAATGCCTATTTTTGCACGAAAACCAACCGTTTGAAAATCGCCTCTTACAATGTGAACGGAATCCGGGCGGCCATCCGGAAAGGCTTCCTGGAATGGCTCGTCCAGGCCGGGCCTGATGTCATCTGCCTGCAGGAAACCAAGGCGATGAAAGAACAACTGGACCTGGAAGCCTTTGAGAAGGCCGGGTACCCCTACCACTACTGGTTCAGCGCCGAAAAGAAAGGTTATAGCGGAGTGGCTATCCTCTCCCGCCAGCGACCCGACCATGTTGCCTACGGCACCGGGATCGGCTATATGGACTCGGAGGGCAGGAATATCCGCGCAGATTTCGGCGGGGTATCCATCATGAGCCTCTACCTGCCTTCCGGTACAAACATCGCCCGCCTGGACCACAAATTGCAGTACATGGCGGATTTCCAGGCGTATGTGGACAGCCTGAAGCGTGAAATCCCCGAACTGGTCATTTGCGGCGACTACAATATCTGCCACCGCCCCATCGACATCCACGATCCCGTACGCAACAAGAACGTCTCCGGGTTCCTGCCCGTGGAACGGGAATGGATCGGGAATTTTATCGACAGCGGCTTTATCGACAGCTTCCGGCATTTCAACCCGGACCCCCACCACTATACCTGGTGGACCTACCGGGCCGGGGCGCGGGCCAAAAACAAGGGCTGGCGCCTGGATTACGGGATGGTCAGCCGGCCCCTTGAGGATCGGCTCGCCCGGTCGGTGATCCTCCCGGAAGCCCACCACAGCGACCATTGCCCGATTATGCTCGAACTCAGCGAATAACACAGAAATACCTGGACCCTATGGAATATACCCAACTCCCGCATACCGACATCGAAGTCAGCAAAATTTGCCTCGGCACCATGACATGGGGCCGGCAGAACACCGAATCGGAGGGCCATGCCCAGATGGATTATGCGCTGGATCGGGGAGTCAATTTTTTTGACACGGCCGAATTGTATCCTGTACCTGCCCACAAGGATTATCATTCCCATACCGAGATGATCATTGGCAACTGGTTTGAAAAAACAGGGAACCGGGACCAGGTGGTTTTGGCCACCAAGATTGCCGGTCCGGCGGAGTTCACCAAATTCATCCGGACCACCGGTTTCAGCCCGGAGGCCATCCGGGAAGCCGTCGAGGGGAGCCTGAAACGCCTGAAGACAGACTATATCGACCTTTACCAGTTGCACTGGCCGGAACGCAGCACGAATTACTTCGGGAAACGCGGTTACTTCCCGGACTACAAGGACCACTGGGAAGACAATATCCACCTGGTCCTCGTTACACTGGCCGAACTGGTGCGGGAAGGGAAAATCCGCCACGTTGGGTTGTCGAATGAAACTCCCTGGGGGGTCATGCGCTACCTGGAGGAGGCCAAGGTACACCACAACCTGCCCCGGATGATCAGCATCCAGAACCCGTACAGCCTGCTCAACCGGCTGTTCGAAGTGGGGCTGGCGGAAATCTCCCACCGGTCGGACATCGGCCTGCTGGCGTATTCCCCCTTAGGTTTCGGCACGCTGAGCGGGAAATACCTGGATGGGGATCCGCCTGAAAATTCGCGGATTGCCCTGTTCCCGAATTACGACCGGTACAGCGGGGAAACGGCGGTAGAAGCCACCCGGGCGTACCGGGATATGGCCTCGTCCTACGGACTCAGCCTCGCCCAAATGGCACTGGCTTTTGTCAACAGCCGGCCGTTCCTGACCAGCAACATCATTGGGGCCACCTCCTTGGAGCAGCTGGAGGAGAACATCGACAGCATCGATATCCGCCTGTCTGAGGAAATTTTGGAGGCTATCGAGGGGGTGCACAAGCGGTTCCCGAACCCGGCGCCCTAGGAGCGGACGGCCCCGGGCCGATTGTTTGTGGCCGGGGTTGTATAGTTGGAAGCAGTGCCAGCCCTGAGAGGCCATTTAGGGGGTTAATCGAATAGCGCCCGGACCAGTTCTTCCACCTTGGCTACTTTCCGCACGTCGATACCCGGGGATTTCACGGAGATTTTGGCGTTGGCGGATACATAGATGGTCTCGAACCCGAGCTTGGAGGCCTCCCCCACTCGCTGGTCGATCCGGGGTACCGGGCGGATCTCGCCGGCCAACCCGATCTCCCCGGCAAAACACACCCCTTTGGGTACCGGGATGTCTGCATTGCTGGAGAGGATGGCCGCCAGGACAGCCAGGTCGATGGCCGGGTCGTCAACCTGGATCCCCCCGGTAATATTCAGAAAAACATCTTTGGCGGCCAGTTTGAAGCCGGCCCGTTTTTCGAGGACCGCCAGCAGCATGTTCAGCCGCTTGGCGGGGAATCCGGTGGCCGATCGCTGGGGGGTGCCGTAGACTGCCGAACTCACCAGGGCCTGGATTTCGATCAGGAGCGGCCGTAGCCCTTCGACAGTAGCCGCCACGGCCGTGCCACTCAGGGGCTCGCCAGACCGGGATATCAGGATTTCCGAAGGGTTCACCACCCCGTGCAAACCGTCGCCCTTCATCTCGTAGATGCCGAGTTCGGAGGTATTGCCAAAGCGGTTTTTCAGGGCCCTTACAATGCGGAACAGGTGGTTGCGGTCCCCTTCGAATTGCAATACGGTGTCCACCATATGTTCGAGGATCTTCGGACCCGCAATGCTGCCCTCCTTAGTGATATGGCCAATCAAAATCACGGGGGTATGGGATTCCTTGGCAAATTTGATCAGCTCGGCTGTGCATTCCCGGATTTGGGAGACACTGCCCGCCCCGGCTTCCAGGTAGTCGGAATGCAGGGTCTGGATGGAATCGACTATCACCAGCTCGGGCTCCAGGGCGGTGATTTGTTTGAAAATCCGGTTGGTATTCGTCTCGGTGAGGATATAGCAGGAATCCGCATCGGGCCGGATGCGTTGCGCGCGCATGGCGATCTGCCGCTGGCTTTCCTCCCCGGAGACATACAGGGTGCGCAGGGCGACGTTCAGGGCCATTTGCAGCATCAGGGTGCTCTTGCCGATACCGGGTTCCCCCCCGATCAGTGTGAGGGAGCCGGGGACCAGGCCGCCCCCGAGTACCCGGTCGAGTTCCGGGTCGCCGCTGGAAAGGCGCATTTCCCGGTCGGTGGGGATTTCGCCAAGGCGTACGGGTTTCGAACTGCGCGACGGGGCTTCCGGCGCCTTCCAGTCCCGGGTGTCCGGTTTCTGGAGCAGCTCTTCCGCCAGGGTATTCCACTCTTTGCACGAACTGCACTGCCCGGACCACTTGGGGAACTGGGCACCGCAATTCTGGCAGAAATAGGCTGTTTTGATCTTGGCCATCCGGGTTGGGTATGGGGCTAAAGATAGACCCCCCCGGCGGAATTTCCAAGGTAGGCGACCAGGCGGTTCAGAATCCGAAATCGGCCTTGAGCGCGTCCATTTTTTCCAGGGCCATCTCCTTGGTGAGGAAGTCTATTTCCTCCATCCCAAAGGCTTTTTCAAAGGTGCGCAGGGCTTTTTTGGGTTCCCCGAGCTGCTCGTAGTACTCCGCTTCAAAGTAGAAGCCGAGCATCGTCTGTGGGAACTGCTCCTTGCAGATGTCCGACAGCGGCTTGAGGGAATCGTAATCCTGTTTTTTGCGGATACCGGCATACACGGCCAGGACGTCATTCAGGGCAACTGGCTGGCGGAAGCCAAAGAGGTCTTCGATGGTCTGGTATTTATTGTGCAGGTAGTCGATGACCGGGTCGCTCGAGGCGAGGATCTGCTCCCGGTATTCCTTGGGGCTGATGGGGCGGAAGATGCTGAATGTCCGGTCCCAGGCTTTGCCGATCCCGTAGGTGGCGATGGAAACCTCGTCGGCACTCTCATATTTGTCGTAGTAATAGGTGAGTCCGTCGCGCTGTACCTGCTGCATGTTGCTGTTGAGGAGGTCCATAGCCGAGTTATCGCCCTCGGAGATCCCCTCTGCGATCAGGTGGTAGAAAATCGGTTGCTCAATCTCGCCCAACCGGGCGGGTACCCGGGATTCCATTTCCGGGGCCAGCAGGGGGGAGATGCTGATATAGGCGTTGAAAAGTGAGGCTTCCTTGAAGAGGTAGAAGTTGCCGAAGTTGGCCGTGATATCGTACCCCACAAACATCTTGAAGGGCGCCAGGTTATAGGCACTGTTCATATATGGGATAATCTCCAGCCCCAGGAATTCGTAAAAGAGCTTGCCCTTTTCGGAGGGCAGGCCGGAGGTTTCTTCAAAGGCGCAGTCATACCAGCGCAGGTCGTTGTCCTCCTGGTCGATGCCCACGATAAGCGCTTCGGGCATCCCCTGGTACTTGCTGTAGTACCGGGCCGTTGCCACTACCTGGTCGAACAGGCGTTCCGCATCGAGGACGATGACCAGTGGATAGGATTTTTCCGGTGTGTAGTTCTCGGGGATATAATAAGAAACCCCCCGGCGTTCCTGGAGTTTGAAGGATTCGAAAATTTCTTTTTTGACCTGGGCGGCGCAGGGCGCCAAAGTAGCGCAGGCCAGCAAAGTCAGGAGCAGGCGTTTCATGAGGTTCGGTTTTTGGGAGGGAGGTACTATTTTCCCCTGTTCCATAACGGCAGCAGCAGGAAAGATATTGCACCAAATACCACCACCATCAGGGTCTGCGCAATCCAGATGATCCAGCCGAAGGCGTCGGCCGAATTGGCGCTGATGCCGAAAAGCATCAGGGCCTGTGCCACTGCGATCGGGTAGAGCCCGAGGCCGCCCGGGGTGGCCGTCATGGCAAAGGCCCCCGCTATAAAGGCCACCAGCAATTCCCAGAAATTCAGGGAGAGGGTTTCCGGGACGGTGTATTTGATGATCCAGAACATGCCGATATAGGCAGCCCAGATAAAAAGCGTATGCGCCAGGAAGGCCCATTTGCGCTTCATCCGGAAGATGCTCATCACCCCTTCCAGCAATCCGCGTACAAACCCGCGCAATTTCTGGGCAAAAGCCCATTTGGATTTCCTCAGAAAGGCGCGGAAAACAAACAACCCGACGATGCCTCCGCCCAGGAGCAGGGCGCTTGCCGTCAGTCCGAGGCCGTTCTCGCTCAGGTAGCCGAGGATAATATCCGTTTGTGACGCGAGGGCCAGCAGGATAATCAGCAGGAGCATCAGCAGGTCGATGACCCGTTCGGTGACAATCGTGCCAAAGCCTTTTTGGAAGGGGACCCCTTCATAGGTTGCCAGGGCAGTTGCCCGCAGGAATTCGCCCGAACGCGGGATACCCAGGTTGGCCAGGTAGGCCACCAGGATGATCAGGATATTGTTCCGCAGCCGGGGGGAATACCCGATAGGCTCCAGGAGGTAGTTCCAGCGGATGGCCCGGGAGATATGGCTCAGGATGCCGATCAGGACGGACATCCCGACCCAGAACAGGTTGGCTTCCCGGATGTACCGGACAATTTCCCGCCGGTCGGCCGGGGAAGTCATGTTATAGGAATACCAAATGAGGAATACGCCCAGTGCGATGGGCAGGATAACCTTGAGCGCTTTTTTTACCGACGCGTCCAAGGTTAGTTGAGCAGGTTGGTCTCCTCGTTGGGGAATACCAGGGCCGGGTTGAAGGCCTTTGCGGATTCCACGTCCATCCAGGCGTAGGTGATCAGGATGAGGATATCCCCGACGGCCACCTTGCGCGCAGCCGCACCGTTCAGGGTCAGCTCGCCGCTGCCCCTCGGGCCGGGGATGGCATAGGTCTCCAGGCGTTCTCCGTTGTTGTTGTTCACAATCTGGACTTTTTCGCCCTGGATGATGTTTGCCGCGTCCATAAGATCCTCGTCGATGGTGATCGACCCGATGTAATTCAGGTCGGCGCCCGTGACGCGGACCCGGTGAATCTTAGACTTGACTACTTCTATTTGCATGGGGCAAAGATACTTAATTCAGGGCGAGGTTGTCGATGAGCCGCACTCCTCCGAGGTAGGCCGCCAAAAACGCCCGGTACTTTTTATTCCTGTTTTTCCGGTGCACGGGCTTCAGGCTCCGGGCATCGGCAATTTCAATATATTCCAGTTCAAAATCGGGATGGGCTGCAAAAGCCTCCTCCACGTACTGCTTGACATTCAGTGCACTTTTCGTGCCAAAACGCTTTTTGGCTTCCTGCAGGGTTTTGTGGATAAATGCGGCCTCTTTCCTGAGTCGTTTTGTCAGCCTGCCGTTGCGGGAACTCATCGCCAGGCCGTCTTCCTCCCGGATGATCGGGCATCCGATGATTTCGACCGGGAGCCCGGTGGATTCCACCAGTTCCCGGATAACCTGTAACTGCTGGTAGTCTTTTTCCCCGAAGTAGGCCCGATGCGGGGAGATGAGCCGCAACAGGGCTTCCACAATGGTCCCAACGCCGTCAAAATGACCGTCGCGAAACGCGCCCTCCATCACCTGGTCAAGCCCCCTGAAATTGTATTTTCTGGAAACCACCGATTCCCCGTACATCTCGTTGACCGCAGGGGCAAATACGTGCAGATCCCCGGCAATCTCCCGGAGCTTGTCCAGGTCGCCTTCCAGGGTGCGTGGATATTTTTCCAGGTCTTCCGGGTTGTTGAACTGGGTTGGGTTCACAAAAATACTGACGATCACCACGTGGTTTTCGTCCAGTGCGCGGCGGACGATTTCGAGGTGGCCCCGGTGCAGGGCACCCATAGTGGGCACCAGGCCGAGCGTCTTTCCCGATTCCCGGACCGACTGAGCGAATTCCCGGACCTCCGATTTGGTTTTCAAGGGCTTCATTGGCGTGGAAAACAGCGTGCAAACTTACTATAATTACGGGTATTCTGCATAAATTTTGTAATTTTGCAGCTACGTTTTCACTCGAAACAAAATTCCGCATCTATGAATGGAAAAAAGATATTGTTCGTATCTTCTGAATTAGTACCCTACCTTCCCGAGAACGAAGTATCCCTGATGTCCTATGAGGCACCCCGGATGGTGAACAGCAATGGCGGACAGATCCGGATTTTCATGCCCAGATACGGAAATATCAACGAGCGCAGGCACCAGTTGCACGAAGTCATCCGCCTTTCCGGGATGAACCTCGTGATCAACGACATGGATATGCCGCTGATCATCAAAGTGGCGTCCATACCCAAGGAGCGGATCCAGGTCTACTTTATCGACAACGAAGAGTACTTCAAGCGCAAAGCGACTTTTACCGACGAAAACGGGGAACTCTTCCCGGATAACGACGAGCGGGCCATCTTCTTTGCCAAGGGCGTGGTGGAAACGGTTAAGAAACTGAACTGGGCCCCGGATATCATCCACGTACATGGCTGGATGGCTTCCCTTTTGCCCCTGTACCTCCGCAAGGTGTACGCCGATGAGCCGCTTTTTGCGGACAGTAAAATCGTCACTTCCATTTACGGGGTAGGGTTTGACGGGCACCTGGACAAGGACCTCAGCAAGAAAATCGCCTTCGACAATATCGGGGATGACAACCTGAGCCGCCTGGAGAACCCCACGTACAATAATTTGTTAAAAGTAGCCGTAGATCACTCCGACGCGGTTATCTTAGCCGCCGAAGATATTCCCGATGACCTGACGGAATATGTAGCCAACCTGAAAAAACCGGTATTGCCTTTCGTACCCCTGCAGGAGTTCGAAGAGGCTTATGCAAATTTTTATAATACCGAAGTTTTAAACTAAGCCTACATGAAGCGATTTGCAATTTCCGTTTTGGCGGGGGTATGCCTTGTTATAACGGCTGCATCCTGTGAGGAGGAAACGCTTACCATCGGGGAGGGCGTCATTGGGGGCGAGCCTTTTGGAACCGGGACCGCCTATTACGACGTATTCGCCTATAACCACAATATTACGGCCGTGCCCACCAACCGGTTGCCGATCTACCAGCTGGGGGTCTTTAACGACCCGGTCTATGGCCGGACGGAATCCCGGATCACCGCCCAGCTGAACCTCCCCAACAATACGGGGAACCCGAGTTTTGGGATTTACTCCCAGGCCGATGAAGACACCGACCCGGACATCCCCCAGGAAAACGAAACGGTTACCGAGGTGCGCCTGTACCTGCCGTATTTTATCGACGGTACCGCGGATTCCGATTCGGACGGGGTAATCGACGAGCTCGATGAGGAACCGAACGACTCCACCAACGACAGCGATGGGGATGGTATTTCCAATGCCCAGGAAACTGCCGCCGGCACCGACCCGCTGAACCCGGATACCGACGGGGACGGGACCCCGGACGGCTCCGATACGGAAACCGTGGGCAACACCTACCCGAATGTGCGGGAATTGGACAGTATTTACGGGAACCGGGACCAGACGTTCACGTTCCGGGTAGAGCGGAACACGTTTTTCCTCAGCGACCTGGACCCGGACAGCGGGTTCCAGGAATCCCGGCCTTATTTCTCCGACCAGCAGATCAGCCCGGACTTTGTCTCCGACCTGTTGTTTGAGGGCCAGCTCACCGTTTCCAACGAAGAAATCCTGATTTTTAATGAAGATGACCCGGATACGGAGGAGGATGAATCCCTCACCCTGAGCGAGCGCCTGCCCCCCGGGATCGTCGTCTACCTGGATACGCAGTTTTTCCAGGAAAACATCCTGGACAGGGAAGGCGGCCCGGAACTCCTCAGCAATTTCAACTTTCGCGAATTCATCCGGGGGCTCCACCTGAGCCTTACCCCGGCCGCGAACGAAGAATTGATGATGCTGCTGGACCTGACCGATGCGCGCCTTCGGATTTCCTACCAGTATGACCAGGTGGACGGGACGGAACCCGCTGAAAGCACCTATACGCTGCGCCTGCTTACCGGCGGGGGCACCCAGGCCATCAATGGCAATGCGATCAATACCCAGCTGAGCGAAGCGTACCCGGCGGAGATTGCCGATGCGCTCGGGGCAGAAGACCCTGCCTCGCGCGTCTACATCAAGGGCGGTGCCGGTACGTATGCCGAACTCGACCTGTTTGAGCGGGATGGGCAACAGAACATCATCAACCAGGTCAAACAGAATGACTGGCTGATCAATTCGGCCTACCTTGTGTTTTATGTTGACCGGGAAACCCTGGATGCCGCCGGCAACACCTATGAGCCCCCGCGGCTTTACGTCTACAATGCCGAAACAAACGGGGCCCTCTTTAACCGACTGACAGAGAACAGTGTCGCCGAAAGCCCGTCCGGGGTTTTCCTGAATTACGACGGTTTCCTGGAGGAAGAAGGTGATAAGGGTATCCGCTACCGCGTGAATATTACCGAACACATCAACAACATCATTATCCGCGATTCGGCAAATGCCCGCCTGGGCGTTACCAATACCCCGGACCTGCGCATTACCGGAGTGGACGAGCTCATGGTACCCGCGGAGGACGGCAGCCTGAAGGAACTCCCCGTTAGCGGCACGATCAGCCCCCTGGGGACCGTACTTTACGGCGGGGATACCGGTATTGGGGAAGCCAAACGGCTCCGTCTTGAGATCCATTACACGGAAATCGACCCCTGAGGACATACCAATAGCGGATAAAACCCGTTTTACAACTAGAAATTACGGGGGGAATACCCCGAATCCCCTATTTTTGGTCCACGTAGAACCCTATCTGAGTCAGTATGTGCGGAATTGTCGGATACATCGGTCACCGGGAAGCCTACCCGGTCATCATCAAAGGATTACAACGCCTGGAATACCGGGGCTACGACAGTGCCGGGATTGCCCTCTTTGACGGGGAGCAAATCAACCTGTCAAAGACCAAGGGGAAGGTAGACGACCTTAAAGCCCGGAGCGAAAGGGAAATATCCCTGGCCGGCCACCTGGGTATCGGCCACACGCGCTGGGCCACCCACGGGGTGCCCAACGATTGCAACGCCCACCCGCACACCTCCAACTCGGGGAACCTGGTGATTATCCACAACGGGATTATCGAAAATTATGAGGCGATCAAACAGGAGCTCGTCAAAAGGGGCTATTCCTTTGAGTCGGATACGGATACCGAGGTGCTGGTCAACCTGATAGAGGAAGTCAAGTCCAAGGAAGGGGTGAAACTCGGCAAGGCCGTTCAGATTGCCCTGAACCAGGTGGTTGGCGCCTATGCCATCGCCGTATTTGACCGCTCCAAGCCGGATGAGATCGTAGTGGCCAAGCTCGGTAGCCCCTTGGCAATCGGGGTGGGGGATGACGAATTTTTTATCGCCTCCGATGCATCGCCCTTCATCGAATACACGAACAATGCGGTGTACCTCGAGGACGAGGAGATGGCCGTGGTCCGACTCGGCAAGGAGATCAAACTCCGGAAGATCAAGGACGATTCCATCGCCTACCCGCTCGTTCAGGAACTCCAGCTTAACCTGGAAGCCATTGAAAAGGGGGGGTACGAGCACTTTATGCTCAAGGAAATCTACGAACAACCCCATGCCATCAAAGACACTTTTCGCGGCAGGCTCCGGGCCGACCAGGGGCTGATCCGCATGGCCGGGATCGACCAGAACCTGGAGCGTTTCCTCAACGCCAACCGGATTATCATCGTGGCCTGTGGTACTTCATGGCACGCCGGGCTGGTGGCGGAATACATTTTCGAAGACCTCGCCCGGATACCGGTTGAGGTAGAATACGCCTCTGAATTCCGTTACCGCAACCCGGTTATTTCCGACAAGGATGTTTTGATCGCCATCTCCCAGTCCGGCGAGACGGCGGACACCCTGGCTGCCATCAAACTGGCCAAGGAACGGGGTGCCTTCGTTTTTGGGGTTTGCAACGTGGTGGGATCCTCCATCGCCCGGGAAACCCACGCGGGGGCCTATACGCACGCCGGGCCCGAAATCGGGGTGGCCTCCACCAAGGCATTTACCACGCAGATCACCGTCCTGACCCTTATGGCGCTGAAACTCGCCAAGGCCAGCGGCACGCTTTCCGAATCGCGTTTGCACGAGATGTTGTCGGAGCTCGAGGGGATTCCCGCCAAGGTGGAGAAAGCCCTGGAGTCCAACGCGCTGATCGAGATCATAGCGGATGTCTACAAGGATTCCACCAACTGCCTCTACCTGGGAAGGGGGTACAACTTCCCGGTCGCCCTGGAAGGCGCCCTGAAGCTCAAGGAAATCAGCTATATCCATGCGGAGGGCTACCCGGCCGCCGAAATGAAGCACGGGCCGATTGCCCTGATCGACGAACAGATGCCGGTGATTGTCATCGCCACCCGGAGGGGCCACTACGAGAAAGTGGTGAGCAATATCCAGGAAATCAAGTCGCGCAAGGGGAAGATTATCGCCATTGTCACCGAAGGAGACGAGCAGGTCCGCGACCTGGCCGACCACGTCATCGAGGTGCCTGAGTCCTCGGAAAGCCTGTCCCCCCTGCTGACAACCATCCCGCTTCAACTCCTTTCCTACCACATCGCCGTGATGCGCGGCTGCAATGTGGACCAGCCCAGGAACCTGGCCAAGTCCGTGACGGTGGAGTAACCTCCGCCTGCCAGGCTTTTTGCCATCGGCCGTCCAACTATTGTTCGCGTAACTGATTTCGTGTGCGCCGGACCCCCGGAGGGTCCAAAAATCCACGTCGCTAACCCGTTCTGATTTTTGTCAAAATCTGAATAGGCCCGCCGGTCAATTACCATATTATTATTATGCATGCATAATTTTACGAAATTTGCATTCGGGGTTTGAAAAAATTGGTATCTTGGCTTAAAACCCTCTTAACACAAACTAATCGAATGAGAACATTATTCCTGTTTTCCATGCTCCTATTGGGCATGGGGACCTACGCGCAAACGGTTGTTTCGGGAACCGTTACGGATAACAATGGAGAACCCGTACCGGGCGCAAATATCGTGATCGTGGGAAAGGCCATCGGCACCACTACGGATTTTGACGGGAACTTTACCCTGGAAACCTCAGAAATGCCCCCCTTTGACTTGCGGGTAACCAGTATCGGGTACACCGATGGCAATGCCCGCGTCGAATCCAGCGGCCAAACACTTGCCATCACCCTGTCCGAGGCCCAGACCTTCCTGGACGAGGTGGTCATCTCGGCCTCCCGGACCCCGGAGCGGATTTTTGAATCCCCGGTTTCCGTGGAGCGGTTTGGCCTGCAGGATATTGCCGCCACCACGGCCCCTTCCTTTTACGACGGGCTGCAAAACCTCAAAGGGGTGGACATCAACACCAACAGCCTCACCTTCCAGTCGGTGAATACGCGGGGGTTTGCGACGTTTGCCAACAACCGGTTCATGCAACTGGTAGACGGGATGGACAACACCGCACCCGGCCTGAACTTCGTACTCGGAAACCTCGTGGGGATGTCGGAACTCGAGGTGCAAAGCGTGGAAATCCTCCCGGGTGCCTCATCGGCCCTCTACGGGGCGGGCGCCTTTAACGGGATCTTGTTCATGACCAGTAAGAGCCCCTTCGACTACCAGGGGATCAGCGCCTATTTTAAAACCGGTTTTACCCAACAGGATGCCGCCGGCACGAACCCGTATTACGATTTCGGGATCCGTGCGGCCCATGCCTTTAACGACAAGCTGGCCGTAAAAGCCAATTTTTCCTTCCTGCAGGGAGAGGACTGGCACGCCAACAGCACTGTGGACCTGGCGCGGCCCGGAGCGGACCGGTCGGATCCGGCCTACGACGGCCTGAACGTTTACGGGGACGAGGTGAGCACGCTGCTGAATTTTGACGCCGCCGCCGGGTTGCCCTCGGGGACCGTGGGAACAGCCCTGGTATCCCGTACAGGCTACCAGGAAGCCGACCTGCTCAACTACAATGCCCAAAGTGTCAAGACAGATTTCTCGGTGTACTACCGGCCCTGGGCAAACGATTTTGAGATTATCTACAACGGCCGGGTGGGTCGTGGGAATACGATTTACCAGGGTGCCAACCGGTACGCCATCCGGGATTTCATCCTCCAGCAACACCGCCTGGAGTTCCGCAATGACAATTTCTTCCTGAGAGGCTATATTACCTCCGAGAATGCCGGGAATTCCTACGATACGCGGTTTGCCGCCATTAACGTAAACCGGCGCTGGAAGTCCGATACGCAATGGTTTACGGATTACGCTCAGACCTATATCGGGGCGAGGCTAGGTGTCGGCACCGGGGTCCAGCTGGACGAAGAAACGGCCCATGCCGCCGCCCGCCAGGCAGCCGACCAGGGGCGCTTTGTCCCGGGCACCCCGCAATTTGAACGGGCCCTGGCCCAGGTTACCGCCGACGGGGACCTGACCACCGGTGCCAAATTTATCGACAACACCAAATTCCGCCATGTAGACGCGAATTACAATTTCACCCACCTGACCTCGGAAATTGCCGAAATCCAGATTGGGGGCTCCTTCCGGGAATACGTGCTGAATTCCAGCGGTACGATTTTCACCGATACGGACGGCCCGATTTCCTATAACGAATACGGGGCCTACCTGCAAGTGCAGAAGAAACTCCTGGATGAGCGGATCAAGCTCACGGGCTCGGTCCGCTACGACAAAAACCAATTTTTTGACGGGTTCTTCTCGCCGAGGCTCTCCATCCTCACCGTCCTCGGGCCCGAGAAAAACCACAACCTCCGGGTATCCGTCCAACAGGGCTTCCGGAACCCGACCACACAGGATTTGTTCATTGGCCTGAATGCGGGCCGCGCCATCCTGGTGGGGGCCGCCCCTGACAACCTGGACCGGGATATCAGGAATTTTGACCTGAGTACATCCGGCGCTGCCCTGACGGGTAGCAGCCAGGCGCGGATCGTAGGCCGGGCGGCCTATGAAAACGCCTTTTCCCTTGCCTCCGTAAATGCCGGGGCACCTGCTGCGGTGGAGACGCCCCTGGTCCAGCCCGAGGAAATAACCGCGTTCGAGGCGGGATACCGGGGCAAAGTTGGCAAGGTAGCCATCGACATCAGTGGTTTCTACAACAAATACCAGAACTTTATTTCGAACACCACCGTGGTCGTGCCGTTTTACGGACAGGCCGGGGACGGCGGACTCTCGCTGCTCGCCCTGCAGAACGGGGATTTTTTCCCGTACCAGACATATACGAATTCCCCTGTGGACATCGAGGCGTACGGGGTCAATGCCAGATTCGACGCGAAACTGCCCGGCGGCTTCGACCTCGGGGCGAGCTACAGCTATATCGAACAGGAGTTTGACCAGGCAGCTTTCCCGGACTTCCGCACGAATTTTAACTCGCCCAACCACAAGGTGAAGGCCAGCTTCGGCCACAGGGAGCTCTTTAAGAATTTCGGGTTCAATGTGAACTACCGTTGGAGCGATAGTTACCTGTGGCAAAACACCTTTGCCGACGGGATCATCGACGCCTATACTGTTTTGGATGCACAGGTGAACTATTCGATTCCCTCCCTGGATTCCATCATCAAGGTGGGTGGGTCCAACATCCTGGGTGAAGAGTATTTTTCCGCTGTCGGGACGGGCGCCGTAGGCTCAATTTTCTACGTGTCCTGGACGGTGAACCCGTAAGGAGGTACACACGAGAAGAAAGCGCCGGCATGCCGGCGCTTTTTTTATGGTAAAAAGCGGGCCCGGGCGTTCCTTTTTTTAAAGGAATACCCTATCTTTGCAGCCGAAAAAACAGCGCCTTACATTAACAGGTAGATAAATAAAACGCAATGGCAAAGCACTCAGGCAAAGTATCCCAGATTATCGGCCCGGTAATCGACGTCGAATTCCCTTCGGGGGCAGAACTCCCCAGGATTTACGACTCCCTTGAGATCAAACGCGAGGACGGTTCGGTCCTCGTACTGGAGGTTCAGTCGCACATCGGCGAGAATTCCGTCAGGACTATTTCCATGGACTCGACAGATGGTTTGGGCCGGGGAACCGAAGCCGTCGCGACCGGCGCAGCGATCCAGATGCCCATCGGCGATGCGGTTTACGGCCGGCTTTTCAATGTAATCGGAGATGCTATCGACGGCCTGGGCAACCTGCCCAAAGCCGGGAAGGACGGTTTGCCAATCCACCGGGAAGCCCCGAAATTCGAAGACCTTTCCACCTCTACGGAAGTCCTGTTTACCGGGATCAAGGTCATCGACCTGATTGAGCCCTATGCCAAAGGGGGTAAGATCGGATTGTTCGGCGGAGCCGGGGTAGGGAAGACCGTATTGATCCAGGAGCTTATCAACAACATCGCCAAAGGCCACGGGGGACTTTCCGTATTTGCCGGGGTTGGGGAACGCACCCGGGAAGGAAATGACTTGCTGCGGGAAATGCTCGAGTCTGGAATCATCAAATACGGGGACGACTTTTTGCACTCCATGGAAGAAGGCGGCTGGGACCTGAAAAAGGTCGATAAGAAAGCCATGAAGGAATCCAAGGCCACCTTCGTCTTCGGACAGATGAACGAACCCCCCGGAGCCCGTGCCCGTGTAGCCCTTTCCGGGCTGACTATCGCCGAATATTTCCGCGACGGAGCAGGGGAAGGCCAGGGGAAGGACGTCCTCTTCTTTGTCGACAACATCTTCCGTTTTACCCAGGCCGGTTCTGAGGTTTCCGCCCTGTTGGGACGGATGCCTTCAGCGGTAGGGTACCAACCCACACTGGCTACCGAGATGGGGGCCATGCAGGAGCGGATTACTTCCACCAAGCGCGGCTCGATTACCTCCGTACAGGCGGTATACGTACCGGCGGATGACCTTACCGACCCGGCACCTGCAACCACGTTTGCCCACCTGGACGCCAACACGGTACTGTCCCGGAAAATTGCCGAGCTCGGTATCTACCCGGCGGTAGACCCGCTGGATTCCACCTCCCGGATCCTTACCCCGGAGATCCTCGGCAAGGAGCACTACGATTGCGCCCAGCGCGTCAAGGAGCTGTTGCAGCGCTACAAGGAACTTCAGGATATCATCGCCATCCTCGGGATGGAAGAACTCTCGGAGGAAGACAAGCAGGCAGTGGGGCGCGCCCGCCGGGTGCAGCGTTTCCTCTCGCAGCCCTTCCACGTGGCCGCGCAGTTGACGGGGATCCCCGGCGGAGTGG
>CAXQQM010000070.1:0-13103 GCA_964226055.1 Robiginitalea sp.
CCGGCATCCCGGGACCGGAATTCCAGTCAGCAGGGGCCACCTGGTGGTCTTTTGCGGGCACTTCCTACCTCGGGTTGCAAACGCTGCCCGCTTTCCGCGACCTGGTCGCCGATTCCACCCGGAGGCTGGGCACCCATTGGGGGGCTTCCCGGGAAGGACCCGTAGTGCCGGCCATCTACGGGGAAGCCGAAATTCAAATCGCACGCTGGACCGGGAGTGATGTGGCCTGTACCGTGTCTTCCGGCTTCCTGGCCGGCCGGCTGCTCGCCGACGCCTTCGCCGGAAAGTCATTCCAGTGCGTGTATCACCCCGCCTGCCACGCAGCCCTCATGCCGGTCGGTTCTGAAAGGTCCCGCGACCTGGAACATATGGTGCAACAACTGGAAGAAGCGCGGCTCAAAGGCGAAAAGCAACTTGTTTTGTTTACGGATACCATCGATTTTACCCGGGGGCCCGAACAGGTGTTCAGGCAGTTGGAGGATATCGACCTGTCCGGGGTCATCCTGGTAGCCGACGATTCCCATGGTTTCGGGGTCCTGGGGCATGATGGGGCGGGGGCCTACCGCGATTTTGCCCGTCTCAGTGCAGCCGAACTCATTGTATGCGGATCGCTGGGCAAGGCCATGGGCATCACCGCCGGGGTCATCCTGGGCCAGGCCGAACGCCTGCACAGCCTCCGGGAACTTCCTGCATTTGCCGGGGCGAGTCCCGCCCCGCCGGCCGGTCTGGCCGCCCTGTGTACTTCCCTGGATTCGGGGCTTATCCAAACACAACGCAGGCTACTCTTAAAGAATATCCGGGATTTTCACAACCGCGCGGGCCACCTGTCGTACCTAACCGGAGGGGGTGAATTCCCAGTCTACCTTTTCACGGACGGCAGGCTATCCGGTTACCTTTCATCACAAAAAATCGCAGTGACCCATTTCAACTATCGGGCAGAAAATTCAGGCGCCCTGGGAAGGATTGTCCTTACTGCAGCCCATACCAGCGCCCAGATTCAGCAGCTTACGGAATTTCTTAACCAATTTACAGATGCTCAATAATTTAGCATAATAATTTGAGATCTGGCAGAATTTGATGGGATAATACATGGCTTTAGTAAAAAAATTATGTATCTTTTTAACACTTTATTAGTATACCAATTCATCAGAGCCATGAAAAAAGTTGTCGGAATTATTTTCTTGTTCGCCTTATTTCTATCCGTCGTTTCCATGAGTACCACCCCCCCGGAAAGCCTGCACAGCCTGGAGGGTACCTGGGAACTCCGAAGTTTCTGCAACTATGCCGACAACGAGGCAGACACGATCAACCTGGAAGAAGGATACCGGCAGGTAAAGATGTATTACAACGGCAGGGTCATGTGGTCCCGAACAGATCCAAACGATACCATTGGACGTTTCGGATTCGGAACCTACCAGATCACCACGGACGAATTAATCGAGAATATCGAATTCGGGGACCATTACTTTATGGACAACCTCGGGCCGACGCAATTCCGGTTCCAGCTGGTCCTGGACGATGATTCGTACAGTCAGATTACCCTGGATGAAGAGGGCAACCCCACTTTCTCCGAAAACTACAAACGCATCGATTGATCAGCAGATCAGTTAGATTTGAATTAGCTGATGGAAATCCCGGAGCGCCGAGCGCGTTTCGGGATTTTTTTTTCAGAAGGTTCCAGGGATTGTTTACTGTTGTTCCACTTCCTCCCCCTCACCAGCTTCCACCTCGGAGAGATAGCGCTCGGCGTCCAGGGCAGCCATACAGCCCGTACCAGCCGCAGTAACGGCCTGACGGTATTCCTTATCCTGAACGTCGCCGCTGGCGAAGACACCCGGCTTGTTGGTCCGGGTCGATTTTCCGGGGGTGATGATGTACCCGGTAGCGTCCATTTCCAACTGCCCTTTGAAGATATCCGTATTGGGTTTGTGGCCGATGGCGATAAACAGCCCGGTGATCGGGATTTCCTCCTTCTCCCCGGTTTGGTTGTTGACCATCCGCAGGCCTTCCACCACCTGGTCGCCCAGGACCTCGTCCACCTCTGTATTGAAGCGGATATCGATATTCTCCAGGCTCATCACGCGGTTCTGCATGGCCTTGGAGGCCCGGAGGTAATCCTTCCGGACCAGCATGGTCACTTTCTTACAGATTTTGGCCAGGTAGGAGGCTTCCTCGGCAGCGGTATCCCCACCTCCTACGATCGCCACTTCCTGTCCCTTGTAAAAAAAACCGTCACATACGGCACAGGCAGAAACCCCGCCACCCCGAAGCCGTTGTTCGCTCGGGATATTCAGATATTTGGCTGAGGCCCCGGTGGATATTATTACCGTTTCCGCCTCCACCACTTTGTCGTCGTCGATGGTCACCCGATGGATTCCCCCGGGTTCGTCGCTGAATTCCACGGCCGTTGCCATGCCGATCCGCACATCGGTGCCAAACCGCTCTGCCTGTTGTTGCAATTGTACCATCATGGTAGGTCCATCCACGCCATCCGGGTAGCCGGGGAAGTTCTCAACTTCGGTGGTGGTAGTCAACTGGCCCCCGGGCTCCATCCCGGTATAAACCACGGGTTTCAGGTCGGCGCGTGCCGCGTAAATTGCGGCGGTATAACCGGCTGGACCACTGCCCAGGATAAGCGTTTTGATACGTTCGATGCTTTCAGACATAATCTATGCGTTAAATTGAAATGCGCGTTTATTTGAATTGCAAAAGTAGGATTTTAAGGCCGTTCCTTACAGTACAAGTTATCAAAAGTTTTATCAACGGCCTCCGCCATTTCAACCGGGCCAGGCACCCCAACCGAACCGGGCACCGGATCAGGAATGTGCGACACCACGGGCAAAAGTGCGGTTATCGCTAAAGTGTTTCGCGCACTTCCCCGCAGGTGAGCATCGCCTCTCCATAGTACGGGTTCCGGATCGATTCCTGTTCACTGATCCAGAACGCCCCGCGATTCTCGTCTGCCATTGGGCAGAACTGAACAAAATACGTCCCGGGCAGGTCGGACACCCCCCGGGCCAGGGAAATCATTTTTTCGGATAAACCGATAAACCGTTCGCGTTTGGCCGAAATTTCCGCTTCGGCCCTGAGGGCCTCGAAAGCCTCTGAGATTTCGTAGAGCCCATCCCCGGCATTGGCCGATTTCAGTACCTCAGCGGCTCGGGTAGCCAAAGTCGCCGCCTTGCTGTTATCCGATGCCACCAGGGCGTCTTTTAATTCCAGGTATATCGGGAGTACCTGCTGGAATAAATCCTTTTCTGCCCCCTGCAACAAAAAGGCCCCGGAATCATCCATTTCCCCGGACGGCATCTCCCCGTGGTTATGGGCATCCATCATCGGCTGGCTCTCCGGATTCATCATGGATTGCTTCCCCCGGAGTTGGGCCGCGGCATCCAGGGTAAAGGCCCCGTTGACCACCACCTCTTCCCCGGGCTGCAGGCCGCTTAGGACCCGGTATCCACCCGGGAGGGCGGCCCCGAGGCTTACTTCCCGCAATTCGAACACGGGACGGGCCGCATCCGGTTTTACGTAGACAATCGACCTTTCCCCGGTCCAGAGGACGGCAGATTGAGGGACCACCAGGCCCTCCCCGGCGGCTTCACCCGAGACTTGCAGTTCCGCCCGGACAAACATCCCGGGTTTCAGTTCACCCCCGGAATTGTCGATGGTGGCACGCACTACTGCTGTCCTTGTGGCCGAATTAAGTACCGGGCTGATAAACCCGATCGGTGCCCGGAATTCGCTCCCGGCGAGTGCCCCGGCCTGAATAGTCAGTACCTGCCCGGTTTCAAGCAGGGCCAGCTGGCTTTCATAGACGTCAAATTCCGCCCATACCGACCCGAGATCCGCGATCCGGAATAAGGGCTCCCCTTTCTGGACGTAGTCCCCGGCTGCCACATCGATCTGGGAGACCGTTCCCGAGACATCCGAGAAAACGGGGAAATATTCCTGTACCTCACCCGATTCCTCGATCTGGCGGATACGCTCCTCCGAGAGCTTCCAAAGGTCCAGCTTTTTGCGTACGGCCCTGTACAATTGCGGCTGGGATTCCTTCAGGCGAGCTGCGGTAGCAACTCCTGCTGGGCGGCTACCAGGTCCGGGGCATACAGGGTGGCCAGGCGCTGCCCCTTGCGGACCGGTTCGCCTTCGTAATTGATGGAAAGCGTTTCGATTCTGCCGTCGAAATAGGCCGATTGGGTTGCGATTTTCTTCTCGTTTGCCTCGATGGTGCCCGAAAGGGTCAGGACCCGGTCACCGGATTCCGCATCACCCAAACGGATCGTCTGGACATCGGCAAGGGCCAGGGCGTTTTCGGTCAGTCGCAGTTGTCCGGGTGCCAGGCCATCTGCGCCGGAGTCGGCCGGAATCAGGTCCATACCGCAAATGGGGCAACTCCCGGGTTCCGGCTGCAGGATTTGCGGGTGCATGGAGCAGGTCCACATTTGGTCCGCATCGGCCTGGGTATGGTTGTGCTCCCCGGTTGCCCTGGAACCATTGGCCGGTCCGGAGAATATAAAATACCCGAGCAGGAGTCCTGCTGTCAGGGCCAATCCAATCCATAAATATGACTTTTTCATGATGTGCGTTTTTTCTTGATTATGTTGCGCTGGATCCGCCGCACGGTTGGCGAACTGATAAACCAGAGCGTAAACCCACTGAGTACCGTGATCAGGCCGAAAAGGGAAAAAGCCCGCAGCAGGGTCGTATTAAAATTATCCCGGGTCTGGTAGTCCATCGTATGGGTCATCCAGAGAAAATCGAACCAGCGCCAGTTTCGGTGGCGAACAGTCTGGAACGCCCCGTTGGCAACGGCCACATACGCCTTCAGGTTTTCCGGAGACCGGTAGGCAACCTCATAGGCCGGAAGGGGGCGCCCCCGGTACTCGTGGTGGGGGCCCACGCTGTCGATGCGGCGAACCCCCGCCACCTGCAGGCTGGGCAGCATTTCCCTTTCGGCTACCAGAAGCGCTTCCTCCCGGGATATCCCCGGTTTCTCCTCCCCGGTCCTGGCATGGTACAGGGACTGATTATTGACCCAGTAAAACGGCTCACCGCCGATATCCAGAAGCCGGAGGGTTTCAATGGGCGTCCCGATATCGAGCTGATCGGAAGCAAGTAACCCTGTAAAGGCGGTTCGTTTCGGTTCCAATTTCCTGAAATGGTCCCCGTGGATTTCGTCCAGGTCCGTCCAGCTGAAATACATGCCGCTTATTGTCCACATAAGGAATTGCACCCCCAGCAGGATACCGAGGTACCGGTGGGCCAGCCTGAATTTTCTCGCTGTTTTTCTGTTTACCATCATCTGATTAGTTAATTTTTGCTGCCCGGAGCCGCAGGGAATTCGCAATTACCGAAACCGAACTGAAACTCATGGCGGCAGCGGCGATCATGGGGGATAAGAGGATGCCGAAAAACGGAAACAATACCCCTGCAGCCACCGGGACGCCAATGGTATTGTACACCAGGGCAAAAAACAGGTTTTCCCGGATATTCCGCATGACTTTTTTACTGAGTTTCCGGGCCTTGACGATCCCGCTCAGGTCACCATCCACCAGGGTGACCCCGGCGCTTTCAATCGCCACGTCAGTGCCCGTTCCCATGGCGATACCCACGTCGCTTTTTGCCAGGGCCGGTGCGTCGTTGATTCCATCCCCGGCCATGGCCACTACTTTTCCATCCCGTTTGAGTCGCTCCACCTCGGAAAGTTTATCTTCAGGGAGCATACCGGCCCGGAACTCCGAAATGCCCAGTTCACCCGCCACAGCCCGTGCTGTCCGCTCGTTGTCCCCGGTGAGCATATAAACGGCGATTCCCCCCTTGCGGAGCCGGTCGATAGCCGCACGGGTTCCATCCTTGATCCGGTCGCCCAGGGCCACCAGTCCGATGACCTTCCCATCCGCAGAGAGGAAGGATACGGTTTTACCCTGGTCCTGGAACTCCCGGGCTTTTTCCTCCAGGGCAGCAGGAATCTCAGCTCCCCGCTCCTCCATCAGGCCCGCATTCCCCAGGGCGAGGGACTGCTTGCCGACCATGCCGGTAACCCCTTTTCCCGTAAGCGACTCGAATTGCTCCGGCTCTTGGATCGGAACACCTTTTTCCTCCGCGTGTGCTACCATGGCACGCGCCAGGGGGTGTTCGCTTTGCTGGTTCAGGGACGCGACCAACTCCAATACTTCCTCCCTGGGAACCCCGCCCGGGACCCCTTCCACTCCCTCCACCGAGGGCCGGCCCTCGGTGAGTGTCCCGGTCTTGTCCACGATCAGCGTGTCTACCTTGGCCAGGGTTTCCAGGGCGGCCGCCTCCCGGATGAGTACCCCGTTCTGGGCTCCCTTGCCAACCCCAACCATTACGGACATGGGGGTTGCCAGGCCAAGCGCACAAGGGCAGGCAATAATCAGGACCGCTATGCCATTGACCAGGCCGTAGACATAGGCGGGCTCCGGGCCCCAAATAGACCAGACCGCGAAGGTAATGACGGCGATTACCACCACAGCCGGGACAAAATAGGCGGATACCCGGTCTGCCACATTCTGGATGGGGGCGCGGCTGCGACTGGCTTCATTAACCAGGCGGATGATTTGGGACAGGAGCGTATCGGATCCTATTTTTTCGGCCTCCATCAAAAAGGAACGATTCCCATTCAGGGTGCCGCTCCGCAGCGAATCGCCCTTGGATTTATCCACCGGGATGGGTTCCCCGGTGATCATGGATTCGTCTACGGTGGTCTCCCCTTTTGTAAGGGTGCCATCTACCGGGATCTTCTCCCCCGGTTTTACCCGCAGGATATCCCCTATTTCGATTTCCTCTACCGGGATTTCTTCTTCCTTACCATCCCGAACGCGTACCGCTTTCCCCGGGGCGAGTTTTAATAGCTCTTTGACGGCCGAATTCGTCTTGCGGTGGGCGCGTGCTTCGAGCACCTGACCGAGGAGTACCAGGGTCAGGATGACGGTGGCAGCCTCAAAATACACATGGACCTCTCCGGTATCCGTCTTGAACTGCTCCGGGAAGAACCCGGGAAATATCAAGCCGAAAACGCTGAATAGCCAGGCGATGCCCGCCCCGATACCAATCAGGGTAAACATATTCAGGTTCCAGTATCGGACCGACCGGTACGCCCGGGTAAAGAACATCCAGGTAGCGTAGAAGACCACGGGAAGTGAGAGAGCCAACTGGATCCAATTCCAATATTTCCGGTCCATCCAACCATAGATAGGGTTCCCGGGCACCATCTCCGACATGGCGATCAGGAAAATCGGCAGCGTAAACCCCAGTGCCACCCAGAATTTCCGCAATAACCGCCCATATACCTTTTCCTCTGCACTGGCCTCTGGTTCCACGGGAACGAGTTCCATCCCGCAAATCGGACAACTCCCCGGTGTGTCCTGGCGAACTTCCGGGTGCATCGGGCAGGTATAGCCGGCAGACTGCTGGCTTACCGAACCGGGTTGCTCCACAAGGTCCATGCCGCAAACCGGACAATCCCCCGGAGAATCGTAGGTCTTGTCCCCCTCGCATTGCATCGGGCAATAGAAGGTCCCATTCCCCGGTTCCCGGTTGCTTCCGGCCCCCGTTGAAGCCTCCCCGGCTGCGTGCTCCCCGTCATGTTCCCCGGGCAGGTGGATACTGTACCGGCTTTCCGCCAGGGCCTTCTGGAATTTCCCGATGTCGATATGCGAATCCATCTCGACCTCCGCAAGTCCGGCATCCAGGTCTACGGTAACCCCGCGGACGCCGGCTACCGACTCCAGGGCTTCCCGGACGTGGTTCTGGCATCCGGTGCAACTCATCCCGTGTATGTGATACGTGTGTTTCATAGTTTTTGACTTACTGATTTACGACACGAATATCGCAAGCGGTCTGTCCGGGGGTTTTCATCCTGATGGATAATTTTTATACAATTTTGTCCCATTCACTCCGGGGCGGATCCAACAACTTCCTGTAGGACCCCATGGACATGCCTGTAACTGACTTGAACTGGCGAGCCAGATGGCTGCTGCTCGAATAATCCAGTGCATAGGCAATCTGCGTAAAATCCATCTGCCCCATCTGAATCAGTTCTTTGACTTTCTCAATCCTGAGGCGAATCCAGTACTTTTCGACAGTGATTCCCTCACGACGGCTGAAAACCTTACTTATCATAGAATAGTCCCGCCCCGTGCGGGAAGCGATAAAGGAAGACAGCGACCCAAGCGGCACCAGGGTGTCATGCAGAGCCGTTACGAGCAAGGCTTTAACCTCTTCCACCAAAGCCGCCCCGGCCTCCCCGATCCGTTGGAACCCATGCGTTTCCAGTATCCGATCGATGAGATCAAAATCGGCCTCGTAGCCGGGGGGAAATTCGAGTTCCCCCAACCGAATGGAAATCAAGGGTATATCCGCTTTTTCCAGCGTATCTGCCAGCACCGATTTACACCGGTCGCACACCATGTTTTTAACCCGGATCTTCACCTGTCTCCCTTTAGTACCTTTCAGGATACCCTACAGGGCAACCAGTTTGTCCTCCACCTTTCCGCATTTGAGCATCCTGTCACCAAAATAGGGATTGCGGATTTCCTCTTTGTCGGAAAACCAAAAGCCTCCCTCGTCGTTGAAGGCCATCGGGCAGAATTGTTTATAGACCGCACCCTCGCTGATATGGTCCCGCAGAATGGGTTCCAGCTTCTCATTAAGCTTTAAAAAGCTGGCCCGTTGCCCGTCAATTCCATCGGCAGACAAGAAGGCTTCAATTTCGGCGGTGACGATCTCGTTCTCTAACCCGGTTACCCGGCCCATGTCCGCAGCAGCGGCTTTGGCCGCATCCGGGTTGCCGGCTACCAAAGCATCCTTTAACTTCAGGTAGGAGGCAAATACCTGCTGGGTAGCGTCTTCCTCAAACGCGATGCCGGCGGATTCCCCTGCCTCCATTTCCGCAGTTCCGGATTCAGTGGTTTCCACGGAAGGTTCCGCTTTCTTATCACCTTTACAGGATAGCATTAGAGCGATGACTGCCATGGGCAGCAGGGTTTTCTCAATTCCTTTTAATGGGTTCCTTTTCATGTTTCGATTTTTAGTATTAATAAATATAATTTGTGATTATTCAATTAAAATTCCTCTTGTCAAAATCCGGGTTGTGCCACCAGGACCAGGGGCACCACCACGGACAGGGTCTTCTCCGCCCGCAACTGGTTTTCATAGGAACCGGTGAAGCGATAACTGATACCCGGCGGGACCACGAGTTCCCCGGAATCGATTTTATCCCGGATCATTTGCTGGGCGTTCTCCACCACGGTCACCTCGGCAAATCCGTCCATCTTGTCGAACAGCACATAGCCCACCAGGAAGGTGTCCTCGCTTTTGATCACCTGGGGGCCGCGTTCATAGCGGATGTCCACCAGTTCGCCCAGGGGGACCGGATTGCCCCCGGGAACCGGCACATAGACCGACCGGATGTCCTCCGGGCTGTCCCGGAGTTCGCGTGGGTACCGCACCCGGACGCCATAGCGTTCCCGGCCTTCCACTGTCTGGGTGAGCGCCATGCCGCCCAGGGCCACTTCGAGTACCTTTTGCACATCCTCCAACAACAGGCCATAACGGGCCAGCTGATCCCGGTCGATATCGATCAATAAATAAGGCTTCCCGACAATCCGGTCTGCAAAAACCGCCTCATCCTTGACCCCGTCCGCCCGCTTGATGATGCCTTCCAACTCGCGGCCAAAGGCTTCTATCTGCCGGAGGTCCTGCCCCTTGACCTTGATCCCCATCGGCGCCCGCATACCGGTTTGCAGCATGACCAGCCGGGTTTCGATCGGCTGCAGCTTGGGGGCGGAAGTCACCCCCGGTAAGCGGGTATTCGACACGATTTCCTCCCAAATATCATCCGGGGACTCGATCCCGGGACGCCAGTTCCGGAAGTACTCCCCGTCGGGGTCAGGCACCAGCATCCCGTGGGTGACATCCGCAAAATAAAATGGGGTGACTGTATCGGCACGCATATTCGGATTGGCGACCACCCCACCCTGTTTCAGGACGAAAAGGCCATCTCCGTCCGTGCGGTAGCGCAGCCGCTCCCCATCGGGGCTCCGGAGGTATTCGGATTTATACTGGATGATATTTTCATACATGGAAAGGGGTGCCGGGTCCAGGGCGGATTCCGTCCTCCCCGCCTTGCCCACTACGGTCTGCACTTCCGGGATAGCCGCAACCGCCATATCCAGTTGCTGCAGTACGCGTTTGTTTTCCGCTACCCCGGCATGCGGCATGGATGTAGGCATCAGCAGGAACGAACCTTCATTCAGGGAGGGCATGAATTCCTTCCCGGTACCGCGCAGGATGAAGAACCCGGCAACGACCAGGGCCGCAGGTACGGCCAGAAAAAGCAGTTTGTTCCGAAGCGTCCAGCGTAATATCTGCGTATAGCGGCTGCGGAACAGCGCAAAGCCCCCCAGCAACCCAGCGCAGATCTGGGAAACGAAGAGGAAGTTGAAAAACAGGTTCTGATCCAAACCGAGCGGCCGCCAGTAAACGCTAAGCAGCACGACGATTGTCAGGGCTGCTATCCCGACGTTCAATTCGGTTTGCCGCTTGCCCCATTGGGCTACCTTTTCGGGCAGGTAACGGGAGGCCCGGGGATCGGCCAGCAACCCGGCCAGGCCGAATGCAATGAGTGCAAGCCCGATCGGATACCCCAAAAACAGCGCGCCCAGGCCAATTGCAGCCAACAAGATTTGAACAATCAGGCGCAAATTACCCCGGTAATTGCGTTTCCGGAAGAAGAACGCGGCAAAGGGAGGGATCAGGAAGAGCGAAACAACAAGGGCGGCGACCAGGGCGAATGTCTTGGTAAAGGCCAGCGGCCGGAACAATTTTCCTTCGGCCCCGATCAGAGTAAAGACGGGGATAAAACTGATGATCGTGGTCATCACGGCAGTCAGGATGGCCCCGGAGACTTCGGCGGAAGCTTTGTAAACGGTTTCATCCACCGGCTCGGAATCACCGGATTCGTCCAGGTGCCTGATGATGTTCTCGCTGAGGATCACCCCGATATCCACCATGGTCCCAATTGCGATTGCAATCCCGGAAAGGGCCACGATATTCGCATCCACCCCCCCGTACCGCATGGCGATAAATACCATGAGTACTGCTACGGGCAAGAGGCCGGAGATCAGCACGGACGCCCGAAGGTTAAAGACCATGACCACGATAACCAGGATGGTGATCAGGATTTCGAGGGTCAGCGCTTCCTCCAGGGTACCCAGGGTCTCCTGGATAAGCTCAGTCCGGTCGTAGAAAGGCACAATTGTCAGCTGGGAAGTACGCCCGTCGCTGAGTTGTTTGGAAGGCAACCCGTCGCTGAGCTCGGCGATTTGTTCCTTGACATTTTCAATCACCTCCAAAGGGTTGGCCCCATACCGGGCCACCACCACTCCGCCCACTACTTCGGCACCTTCCTTGTCCAGGATCCCGCGTCGTACGGCCGGGCCCAGGGAAACATTTGCCACATCCCCAAGACGCAGGGAAGTAAAGTCCTCCGAGGCAATGACCGCTTTGCGCAGGTCGTCCAGGGAGTCGATATAGCCCAAACCGCGCACCAGGTACTCCGCCTGGTTGATCTCAATGGTTTGCGCCCCGATATCCCGGTTGCTCATCCGCACGGCATCCACCACCTGCTGCAAACCGATGTTGTACTGGCGCATTTTCTCCGGGTCCACATCAATCTGGTACTCCTGCACATACCCCCCGATGGAAGCTACCTCGGAAACCCCGTCGGCCGAGGAGAGTGCATACTTCACATAAAAATCCTGGATACTGCGGAGTTCCTGCAAATCCCAACCACCGGTCACGTTCCCTTCACTATCCCGGCCTTCCAGTGTGTACCAGAATATCTGTCCCAGGGCAGTGGCATCGGGACCCAGGGCAGGGCTAACCCCTTCCGGCAGCAGGCCCGACGAGAGCGAATTGAGTTTTTCCAGGATCCGGCTGCGACTCCAGTAAAATTCCACACCTTCTTCAAAGATGATATAGATACTGGAGAACCCGAACATGGAAGAACTCCGGATGGTCCGCACCCCGGGTATTCCGAGCAGGGAGGTGGTCAGCGGATAGGTAATCTGGTCCTCGATGTCCTGGGGCGACCTCCCGGGCCAGCGCGTAAAAACTATTTGCTGGTTTTCGCCTATGTCCGGGATGGCGTCCACGGGTACAGGGTCGGAAGGCAGCCAGTCCGATTTCCATCCGAAGGGGGCGTTAGCCGTTCCCCAGCCCACGAAGAGGACCAGGAGCAGGACGGCCACCAATTTATTTTCTATAAGGAATTTTATGCCCTTGTTCAGCATATGGTTGATTTAGCATTCTGGGAATCAGAGGATCGCGACTTACGGAACCCGCAATCGGGAACCGGCACAAAACAGTCAGGCCCGTCGGCCAGTTGTGGCAGCGGGCGTTGTTCCGGGGATGCTAAATCAAATCAGGAAAACCTGGTGGCGTACAGGTAGATCTCGTATGAGTTTCGGGGGAGAGTAATCGTCAAAAGGGGGCACGGCAACCCGGGTATCCAGTTCCAGGAGCATGGGCAGACCCTTGTTAAGAAGGGCAACCAAAACCAACTGCGGGCCCTGGACGGATTCGGCTTTTGTCTTTTCAAGATCGTCCTGGCCCAACACAACGATTTCTACGTCGTTGCAGCAATCGGAATCCGCCATTTTGGGGTCATCCATGGCCATGCCGCAGTCGGAAGCTTCCGTAAAGAAGGCGTAGTCTACGAGCATCTTCCCACAAAAGTGCATATCCATGCTAAAGGACAGCGTGGAAAAGAGCAGCAGGAATGCCAGCAATACCGAACCGGATTTATGTGCCGAGGACTTCATAACAAGAACAAAACTACAAAATTCACCGGATTATTGTTTTGTTTAAGAGAAGTTTAGCGGTTTTACCTGGTACCCACCCTGGCCGACCATCGTCAAACTGGTTCCGCGGGATTGGAACTACAGGACCTGGAACCCCTGCGGGCCTGGTGCGGGTACGCTATGAGATCCAGCAGGGCAAAGTCCTGTGGGTTGCTTTTACAAACGTCCCTGCATTTGTGGCGGCCACCGATCTGGAGTTGGAAACCTCCGACCTGGGGA
>CAXQQM010000071.1:0-6553 GCA_964226055.1 Robiginitalea sp.
GCCTCCTATTTGAGGACCCGGGGGATTTACGGGAGATTCCGGCCGGATCCCCGGAGCCGTGTCATCCCGGCCATTACCCGCGGGCCCGGAAGCCTGGGGAGGATGGCCGCAAACCTCCGGCACCGCCTGATCGACAGCCTGGAGGCCGCGGGTTTCCACCCGGAAGTCGCCGGACTGGTCCGCGCCCTGATCCTCGGCGACCGGTCCGGCCTGGACCAGGACCTGTACGGGGCCTACCAGCGCGCCGGTGCGGTCCACCTGCTGGCTGTCTCCGGGTTGCATGTGGGCCTGGTGGCCGCCTTGTGCAGCTGGCTGCTGTGGCCGGTGCGGCGATTGCCCGGGGGCCGGTGGCCCCATTTCCTATTGGGCCTCGGCATGCTGTGGGGGTATGCCGCCCTCGCGGGTTTCGGGCCCTCCGTGGTTCGGGCCTCGGTCATGTGCTCCATCGTCTCCTATGCCCTTTTGATCAACCGACAGGCAGACAGCCTGCATTTCCTTGCCCTGGCCGCCCTGGTGATGCTCGGACTGGTGGAGCCGCTCTGGCTGTTTCAGGCGGGGTTCCAAATGAGTTTCCTGGCCGTCTGGGCTATCCTGACCCTCTACCCGTGGTTCTACAGGTCCTGGCCGTTGAAGCGGGGGGCAGGGAGGAAAATCGGCCAGCTACTCTGCGTCAGCGGGGCTGCCCAGCTCGGCGTACTCCCATTGAGCCTCTATTATTTCCACCAATTCCCCGCCCTGTTCTGGCTGTCCAACCTGCTGCTGATCCCCGCCATGGGTGTGGTGCTTGCCGCCGGTTTCCTCCTGCTGGGGCTGGCGAATATCACCCGTCTGCCCGATTGGGTGGCCTGGGGTGCCGACCGCTTCTTCGGGCTATTTAACGGGGTGGTCCGGTGGGTGGGTGGGCGGGAAGGCTTTTTGATAACGGGAATCCCCTGGGACGGGGTACAACTCACCCTGAGCCTGGCTGCCCTGGGCGCCCTGGGTACATGGGCCGGAAGCCGTGATTTGCGATGGCTGAAGCGAACAGGGGCCCTGTTGCTGGCGCTGCAGGTTTACAGCACAGGGGCAAGCTGGCAATACGGGCAACGGGAGGAATGGTTAATCCCCCACCGGTTCGGGGAAAGCGCCCTGCTGATCCGCCAGGGGCCCCGCGCCCGTATCTTCTCGGACAACCCGAAGGCCTGGGAGGGGTTCCTCGCGGATTTCTCCACCGGGGAGCGCCTCCGGCAGGTGGGCAGGGACAGCCTCTGCCCGCAGTTCCAGATCGGCCGGCTGCGACTGCGGGTAGTAGACAGTACGGGGTGGTACCGGGGTTCAGGGGCGCCACCCCATATCGTGCTGCTGACGGGTTCGCCTGCGGTCCCCCCGGGGCAGCTCCTGGACGAATTACAACCCCGTCAGGTAATTGCAGACGGCAGTAATTACCGGAGTACTATCAAACGATGGGAATCGAGTTGCCGGAAGCGGGGCATCCCTTTCCACAATACGGCGGAGCACGGCGCCTACCGAAGCGCTATCCCTTAATACAACATCCGGTAAAGCGATGTCCTGCAGTCCGATGCGCCATAAACCCGGAGTGCCTAGAGGACGTGCCCCATCAACCGCAAGAAGCTAGTGGACGTTCCCCATCAGCCGTTTCATCAGCGGGGCGGTTACCAGGACGATAGCTGCTGCGCCCAGGGCATACATGGCAATCAGTTCAAAGCCCCCGGTGTACACATCCAAAGTCTCCAGCCCCCGGACATCCGGGTCGTCGCTTTCTATGGCGAGTTGTTTCCCGATAAAGCCCACCACCTGGAAGGCAAATGCCGAGGAGAGGAACCAGACCCCCATCATAAAGGCCACGATGCGCTTGGGGGACAGGTCGGTGATCTTGGAAAGGCCCACGGGCGACATAAAGAGCTCCCCTACCGAGATCAGGAAGTACATGATCAGCAGGTAGGAAAAGGGAACCATCCCGTTTTCGTCCGCACTGCCCCCGCTCAGGGCCAGGATGTAAAAACTGATCCCTGCAAAGGCGAGGCCGAGACCGAATTTATAGGGCGTCCGCGGATTCAGGTTCCGTTTGGACAGCCAGGTAAACAACATGGATATAGGGATGGACAGGATGATGATCCACATGGAATTCAGGGCGTTCGTCTGGGCCGCGTCGATGACCGAGAGGTTGACATTCCGATCCGCGAATAACGTGATCACACTGCCGGAGAGCTCATGAAACCCCCAGAAGATGGTCATGAACAAGGTGATCAGCACGGCCATAAATAATTTTTTACGCTCATCCAGTGTGGCCCGGTACATGATCAACCCCAGGTAGCCGAGGATAAAAATAGCGATGCCTTTGAAGATGATATTCACGATGTTCTGGTCCTCCAATAGGGTCCCCGCCTCCCCGAGGGGCCGGTAAAACGCCAGCAACATGGCCACGACAGGGGCCGAGAGGGCTGCGATCAGAGGCACCATCGTTTTCTGGGGCAGGCCGATCAGGCGTTTCTCGAGCGCCGCCGGGTTCGGGGCGCGCCCCTTGTCCCCGAAGACGTTTTTCCTGATGCCGCTCCAGAAAAAGATCAGGCCCGTCAACATCCCGATCCCGGCCAAACCGAAACCGTAATGCCAACCGAACTCCCTGCCCAACCAACCGCAGAGCAGCGGGGCAACGAAGCCACCGATATTGATCCCCATATAAAAAATGACAAAGCCGGAATCCTTCCGCGGGTCCCCGTCCTTGTAGAGCGAGCCGACGAAGGTGGAAATATTCGGCTTGAAAAACCCATTCCCCACGACGATCAGGGCCAGGGCCAGGTAAAAAGCCACATTGTGTTCTACCGCGAGCACAAAATGCCCGAGGGCCATCAGGATACCCCCCAGGAAAATGGAGCGCCGCATCCCGAGGATCGTATCGGAGATTCGTCCGCCGATCACCGTGGAGGCATATACCAGGGAGCCGTAGCTGGAGTATACCGCCGCCGCCGCGTAGTCCCGCTCGGCCAACGCCTCGAAGATAACGTTGACCATATACAGGGTGAGCAGGGCCCGCATCCCGTAAAAACTGAAGCGTTCCCAGAGTTCGGCGAAAAAGAGATAAAAAAGGCCCTTTGGGTGTCCAAAGAGCTGCTTTTCTTCCATGAATTCGGCGCGTGTTTCCATAAGTGGGTGGGTTATCGGTTAGCTATTTTTACAGGTTTTCCAGGACAAAACGGGTCATTTTATTATAGAGGTGGAGGCGGGTATTCCCCCCGTAAATCCCGTGGTTCTTGTCCGGGTAGATAGCCCACTCAAAAGGCTTGTTCGCCTGGACCAGCGCCTCGATCATCCGCATGGTGTTCTGCACGTGGACGTTGTCGTCGGCCGAACCGTGTACCAAAAGGTAATCCCCCTTCAGCCTGTCGGCAAAGAACAGGGGGGAATTCTCGTCATAGCCGCCCGGGTTCTCCTGGGGGGTCTGCATATAGCGCTCCGTGTAGATCGTATCGTAGAACCGCCAGCTGGTGACAGGGGCCACGGCGATGGCCATTTCAAAGGTCTCGTTGCCTTTCAGGATGCAATTCGAGGACATAAAACCGCCGTAACTCCAACCCCAGATCCCCGTGCGGTCCGGGTCGATGTACGGCCGCTCGCTCAACAGCTTTGCGGCAGCGATCTGGTCTTCCACCTCGTATTTCCCGAGTTCCTTCTGGGTGATTTTTTTGAAGTCCCGCCCCTTCAGGCCGGTACCCCTTCCGTCCACACAGGCGATAATGTACCCTTGGGATGCGAGCATCTGGTGCCAGTAGTCGTTGCTCCCGTGCCAGCGGTTGGCCACCTGCTGGGAGCCCGGGCCGCTGTACTGGAACATGAAAAGCGGGTATTTTTTTCCCGGGTCAAAGTCCGCCGGCCGGATCATATACATATTGAGTTCATTCCCGTTGACCTCGAGGGTACTGAATTCCTTGGGTGCCATTTCAAACCCTTCCAGGCGACCCAGGAGTTCCCGGTTATTCTGCAATTCGGCAAGCTGCTCCCCGTCCGAAGCGTCGTGCAGTGTATAGACCGGCGGGGTATCCACATTGCTGAAGGAATCGATAAAATAGCTGAAGTCCGCACTGAAGGTGGCCTGGTGCGTCCCGGTGCCCTCGCTGAGCCGTCTCATGCCTCGGCCCCGGTCGGAAACGCTATAGATATCCCGGAGGATGGACCCCTCGGCTGTGGACTGGAAGTAAATCCGCCCCTTGTCCGCGTCGTAGCCGTAGTAGGCCGTCACTTCCCAGGGGCCGCTGGTGAGTTGCCGGAGTTCCGCACCGTCCGTATCGTGCAGGTAAATATGGTTATAGCCGTCCTTTTCGCTGGTCCAGATAAAGCGGTCATCCGGCAGGAAGGTCAGGTTGTCGGTCACGTCCACATAGGCCGCATCAGTCTCCTCCAGCAGCAGGGTGGTTTCCAGGCTGGTGGCATCCACGCGGTACAGCCGCAACCGGTTTTGGTGGCGGTTCAGGACCTGTACGCTCAGGTGGTCCGGGTGGTGCATCCACTGGAGCCTCGGGATGTAGTAGGCTTCTCCCAGGTCCACGTCCCGGGTCTGCCCGGAATCCAGGTCGTGGATATGCAGGCTCACCACTGCGTTGGCCTCCCCGGCCTTCGGGTATTTGAATTGATGCGGGAACGGGTACAGGTCGCTCCCGTACACGTCCATGGAAAATTCAGGGACTTCCCGCTCGTCAAACCGGAGGTAGGCGAGTTTATCGCCCCGGGCATTCCACTCAAAAGCGCGGACAAAGGCAAATTCCTCTTCGTAGACCCAGTCGGTGACCCCGTTGATGATGGCATTCGGCTGCCCGTCTTCAGTTACCTGCTGCAATTCCCCGGACCCCAGGTCCAGTACATAGAGGTTGTTTTGGTCCACGTAGGCCACCTTGCTGCCGTCCGGCGAAAGGGTGGGTTCCTGGATTTTCCTCTCGGAGATTCGCGTGAGCTGTTCCTGTTGCAGGTCGTAGACGTAGTAGACTCCCAGGCGCGAGCGCCGGTAGATGGGTTCCACCTGGGTGGCAATCAGCACCTTGTTTTCGTCCTCACTGAAGGTGTAACCGGTGAAATACGGGATTCCCCGGGCCGGGTCGGTACGCAGCAGCGTGCCCACCTGCTGGCGGGTGCGGTAATCGTACTTATCGATGGCCGCTTCCTTTCGGTCCCTGTCCTGGTTCAGGACGGTATAGTGCTGCCCGTCCTTCATAGAGCGGAGCGCTTCGAGGCCTTCCGTCCGGAAAGTGCCCCCCCAGATGTCTTCAAGGGTGATTTGTTTTTTCTGTGCCTGCAATGCGGGCACCGCCAATAGCCAAAGCAGCAAAAACCCGGTTTGGAATCTCATAGGGACGTCAAATAGTTTATAAGCTTTCAAGTTTATGAATATTTTGCCAGAAAGCACAGGAATGGTGCCAAATTCTCAACCGGGCCGGGACACCTGTCCCTCCCCCGTTCTTTGAGGGTGATTCCGTATATTTAGTCCCAGAACAGCTGTTACATGACCGATCCCGTTCAAGGATTCTCCCGGTTTACCAAAGAAGAAAAAATCCGCTGGATTGCCCGGCGGTATACAGAACGCCCGGAAGCCACCGAAGACCTGCTCAAATCGTACTGGAATGCCGACCCGGTGCTCCAGCAACTCCACGACGAGTTTATCGAAAATACTTTGAGCAATTTTTACCTCCCCCTGGGGGTAGCGCCCAACTTTAATATCAATGGCGAGCTATACGCCATCCCGATGGCTATCGAGGAGAGTTCCGTGGTGGCTGCCGCCAGTAAATCGGCGAAATTCTGGGGCAGCCGGGGCGGATTTAAAACACAGGTCCTCGGCACGCGGAAAGTCGGGCAGGTGCACTTCCGGTATAACGGGGACCCGAATACCCTGAAGGCTTTCATCGAATCGGCTATGCCCGCCCTGATGCAGGAATCCGAAGGGCTCACCCGCAACATGGAACGGCGGGGGGGTGGCATCCACGCCATTGCGCTACGGGACAAACGCCAGGAGCTCCCCGGCTACTACCAGTTGCACTGTGAATTCGAGACCCGGGATGCCATGGGGGCCAATTTCATCAATTCCTGCCTGGAACAATTTGCAGCTACCCTGGAATCACAGGCCCGGGCCTACCCAGGCTTCAGCGGGGAGGAAGCCCCCCTGGAAATCCTGATGAGCATCCTGTCCAACTTCGTCCCGGATTGCCGGGTTCGGGCAACGGTGGGCTGCCCGGTGGCCGACCTGAAACAGGACAACGGCATGGACGGGGAAACCTTTGCCCGCCGGATGATCCAGGCCATAAATATCGCCGAGGCCGACCCGTTTCGGGCCGTAACGCATAACAAGGGCATCATGAATGGTATCGATGCCGTAGTAATCGCCACAGGCAACGATTTTCGCGCTGTAGAAGCCGGGGTACACGCGTATGCGGCCCGCAGTGGGAAATACCGGAGCCTGAGCCATGCGGATATGTCGGAGGGGGAATTCCGCTTCTGGCTGGAAGTACCCCTGGCCCTTGGGACGGTCGGCGGCCTGACCAAGCTACACCCCATGGTCCGCCTGGCCCTG
>CAXQQM010000072.1:0-3523 GCA_964226055.1 Robiginitalea sp.
CCTATCAAGGACTACGAGCAACCCCCTATCCCGATCAACTTCGGGCCCACAGGGGAGGCTTGAACAAAAAAAACCGCGCTGGGAGGCGCGGTTTTTTGATTTGAAGATTTGTCGATTTGAAGATTTGAAGATTTGTCGATTTGAAGATTTGCGGCGTGTCTCAGGTTCCCTGAGGCTCGAACTCCGAGGTGAAATGCAGTTTCACATCCGGGTATTTCTGTTGGGTCATTTGCAGTGAAAAAGCCGAATCGGCCAGGAAAACCAGTTGGCCGCGTTTGTCCCGTGCCAGATATTTCTGTTTAACGCGCAAAAATTCCTGATAGGATTCACTGTCGGGATCTGCAGCTTCCACCCAGCAGGCTTTGTGAACCGGGAAATTTTCGTACGTACATTTGGCACCGTATTCGTGCTCCAGTCGGTATTGGATCACCTCGTATTGGAGCGCCCCCACGGTACCGATGATCTTCCGGCCATTCATTTCCAGGGTAAACAACTGGGCAACCCCTTCGTCCATTAGCTGGTCGATCCCCTTGGCGAGTTGTTTGGATTTCATCGGGTCCGCGTTGTTGATATAGCGGAAATGTTCGGGCGAAAATGAGGGGATCCCTTTATAGTGGAGGGCTTCTCCTTCGGTCAGCGTGTCGCCGATCTTAAAATTCCCCGTATCGTGCAACCCGACAATATCCCCTGGGTAGGACTCGTCGACGATTTCCTTTTTCTCCGCAAAGAACGCGTTGGGGCTGGAGAACTTCAGTTGCTTGTCCAGACGGACATGCAGGTAGGGCTTGTTGCGCTGGAACTTGCCGGAGACGATCTTTACAAATGCCAGGCGGTCCCGGTGCCTGGGGTCCATGTTGGCGTGTATTTTAAAGACAAAGCCGGTCATTTCCTTCTCCGAAGGTTTTACCAGGCGCTCCTCGGCCTTTTTGGGCCGGGGGGGCGGTGCGATCTCCACAAAGCAGTCCAGCAGCTCGCGGACCCCAAAATTATTCAGGGCAGATCCGAAAAACACCGGTTGCTGGGTACCGGCCAGGTAGGCCTCCCGGTCGAAAGGCGGGTAAACGCCTTCCACGAGTTCCAGGTTTTCCCTCAGGGCGCTGGCCGCATCTGAACCGATCAGTTGCTCCAGTTGGGGGTTATCCAGGTCTTCGAAGGCCATGGACTGTTCCACTTTTTTCTTGCTGCTCCCCTGAAAGAGGTTCAGGTTGCGTTCGTAGATATTGTAGATTCCCTTGAAATCGTATCCCATCCCAATCGGGAAGCTCAGCGGGGTAACGCTCAGGCCGAGTTTTTGTTCCACCTCGTCCAGCAGGTCGAAGGCATCCTTTCCCTCCCGGTCGAGTTTGTTGATAAATACAATCATCGGGATGTTCCGCATCCGGCACACCTCCACGAGTTTTTTGGTCTGTTCCTCCACACCTTTGGCCACGTCGATCACCACGATCACGCTGTCCACCGCGGTCAGCGTGCGAAAGGTATCCTCTGCAAAGTCTTTGTGGCCGGGGGTATCCAGGATATTGATCTTCTTGTCCCTGTAGAGGAATGCGAGTACCGACGTGGCCACTGAGATCCCGCGCTGCCGTTCAATTTCCATAAAGTCACTGGTGGCGCCTTTTTTGATTTTGTTGCTCTTGACGGCGCCGGCTTCCTGGATAGCCCCTCCGAAAAGCAGGAGTTTTTCGGTGAGGGTGGTTTTCCCCGCATCCGGGTGGGAGATGATGCCGAAGGTGCGGCGTTTATCGATTTCGCTTTTAAAACTCACGTAGTGGGAAATTTGCTGATGGGAAATTTGCGCAAAAATACCAAAAAGCATCGGATTGCCGGCACTGGCCCCCATTTGTACCTATCGATTAGAAATTAACAGGAAGAATCTTTCAACGGGCAGGGCGATGCCCGTCCAAAGTGTTCCGTATCCTTGGCGGGGACATCCGATAAATGGAATGTATCTGCCTTTAAATGAAAGGGATGCCCGGCGGATTTTTCCGTTTGTCGATGAAAGCGGTCGTTGGCGGATTATCCCGAATATCCGGGGTCGAATCTGTTGGCTTACGGGCATTTTAGTTTTATCTTGCATCGTACTTTTGGTGCCCCAATCAGCTAAAAGAACCTAACCGCACATGCCATGGTGCTCGTTCCAATAAACGATCATCTATGGAGATCATTACGCAAACCACAAGCGCCCGGCCGCTTTCTTTCCTTCGAATATTTGCCTGCCTGTTGACGGCGGCTTTCCTGCTTACTTCCTTTACAGCCACGCTTCCGGCCTTTCCTGCCGACCCGAGCGCCCTGGACTACGATGGGGATGGGGTTCAGAACCAGAACGACATCGACGATGACGGGGACGGGATCACCGATCTTATGGAAGACGCCAACACGGACGGGGACAACAACCCGGCTACAGAACCTACCGATACGGATGGAGATGGCATCCCCGACTACCTTGACCTCGATTCAGACAATGACGGGATACCCGATCGCGTCGAAGCCCAGGATGCGGCGGCCTTATTGGCCCCGTCCGGGATTGACGCAGACGGGAACGGCCTGGACGATGTATTCGAGAGTTCACCGGGTGCCGGGGAAGGACTCCAGCCGGTGGATACGGAATCTGATGGGATCCCTGATTTCCAGGACCCGGATTCAGATAATGACGGGATACTGGACCGTGTGGAGTCGAGTGTGCTGAGCACGGATTTTGACTGTGACGAGATTCCCACACTCTCCTTTGATCAGGAGCCCGTCCTGGAATCCGGAAACGAGTTTACAGAAGGGGCCGTCTACCGCATCCCGGGCATTGGAGGCGGTTTGGATGCCCTGGTGACCATTGAGGCCCTGGAGGGCGCTGCGATCAGCACGCTGGACCAGAATGCCATCGACCCGGAATTTTTTAAGCCCGAGATCTTTTTCACCACATCGGATAACCAGCGCCGACCCTTTGCGGACCTGCGGATTACCCTGGTTGAGCAGGGGACCAATACCCCGGCTGCCCAGGCAGAATTGATCGCCAACTTCCTGGACGTGGACGGGAACGAACAGTTCCAGGAATTCAACCGTTTTGACACCCCGGCCAGCTACACGTTCGACAACCCGACGGAAATCGTGGTAAACAATACCGAAGGCGGTTTGCTGATCAATGGGGGAACCGCCGAATACGACGGGATTTCCAATCAAAACTCCAGTGTAAACCTGGCTGTGGAATTCGTCAATATTTCCACCTTTGTTTTTCGTTTCGGGATACAGGCGTCCGTGGGTGAGAATTTCACCACCAGTGTCCCCCGCCAGTCGGGCATCCAGTTCTCTTGCCTGGATAACTTCCAGGATCCGCAGACGGTGAACTTCAGCCAGGATGTAGACAGCGATGGGGACGGCTACCCGGACCGGGTTGATCTGGATTCTGACAACGACGGCCTCCCGGACAATGTGGAGGGCCAGCCCACGGAAGGCTATGTGCCCCCGAGCGGCAACGACAGCGATAACGACGGCCTGGATGACGCTTACGAAGGTTCTGGGGATGAAGGCATTACCC
>CAXQQM010000073.1:0-22049 GCA_964226055.1 Robiginitalea sp.
GCGATCGTAGGGTTGGCCGCCGCCGTTTTCCAGGTAATCGTCCAGGATTATGCGCAGCGCCTGGGGTCCCCGTTTGGACGGTATTTTGATCACCTTGTCAGCAAACAGGCCCTTGCCGCCGCCTCGATTCCCGCCTCCCAGCAATACCTGGAGGGCCGGGGCCACCCGTTTGTCGCGGGTACGAACAGACATGCCCTGAAATCCTATATGGGCCATGTTGTGTTGCCCGCAGGCGTTCATGCAGCCGCTGATCTTGATGACCACGTCCGGGTTGTGGATAAAGTCCGGATATTCCGCCGCAATCACCCTTTCGAGTTCCGTGGCAATGCCCGTACTGCTGGCAATCCCCAGGTTGCAGGTATCCGTCCCCGGGCAGGCCGTGATGTCCGCGGCCGTGTTGTACCCGGGTTGGGCCAGGCCGATTTTTTGAGTTCGCTGTAGAAATAAGGCAGCCACGCTTCCCGGACATACGGGATCAGGATGTTCTGGCGCAGGCTGAGCCGGATTTCCGACGCTGCGTATTCCTCTACCAGGTCGGCCAGTTGGCGCGCCTGGCTGGTGCTGAAGTTCCCCAGGAAGACCCGGAGGCCAACCGCGACAAAGCCGTCCTGCTTCTGCCGGACCGTATTGGTCTGTTTCCACGCCTGATATACCTCCTGATCCAAAGGCGCAGGGATTTCAGGTGGGGTGGATGCGGGCCGGGGTTGGGGATAGGCTTCTGCGTCGATGGGATATTCCCTGGCGGGAATTCCCGGGGTTTCCTCGGCAAGCAACTCCCGGAACCGGTCCAGGCCGATATCCTTGATGAGGAATTTCATCCGCGCCTTGGCCCGGCTTTTCCGCTCCCCGTACCGGTCAAAAACCCGGAGGACCCGTTCCATCAGCGGGATGATCTGCTCCTGGGGCAGGAATTCGTACAGGACGTCCGCATGGCGTGGCTGCGCGCCCAGGCCGCCTCCGACCAAGACTTTGAATCCCCGCCGGCCGGCTTCCACCCGGGCGATAAACCCGAGATCGTGCATATAGGAAAGGCCTGTGTCTGCATCGGATGCAGAAAAAGACACCTTGAATTTTCTCCCCATCTCCTGTCCTACGGGGTTCCTCAGGAAATATTCAAATAACGTCTGGGCATAGGGGGAAACGTCAAAGGGCTCCCCGGGGTCGATCCCCGCGGTTTCGCTGGCCGTTACGTTCCGCACCGTATTGCCACAGGCTTCGCGCAGCGTTACGGCGTCCTTCTCGAGCTCGGCCCAGAGTTCGGGGGTCCGGTCCAGGTCCACGTAGTGGATCTGGATGTCCTGGCGGGTGGTTATATGGAGGATCCCGGTGGAATAGGTGTCGGAAACATCGGCTATGCGGTGCAGTTGCCGCGCGGTTACTTTCCCATAGGGAAGTTTGATCCGCACCATCTGCACCCCGGGTTGCCGTTGCCCGTACACGCCGCGGGCCAGCCGGAGGCTTCGGAACTTTTCCTCATTCAGCTCACCACCGCGGAACTGCCGGATCTTCCTATCCAGTTCGATGATGTCTTTCTCGACTACCGGGTTCTCTATTTCCGTGCGAAAGCTTTTCATTTATCTGTTTTTCCTATGGGCTTAATAGTTTTTTAAACGCAATTCTGCCAGGTGCAGGCTGTTTGCCTAATCAGGTGTGCAAGCCGCACTCCCGGTTCTCCAGCACCTTGGTCGGGTCAAAATAGGTGTGTTCGTTCGGGAGGTCTCGGGATGCCAGGTAGACGTCCAGCTGCGAGTCGTTCCAGTAATAGAACGGGCTTACCTTGAGGATCCCGTCCTTGCTCAGGCTCAGGATATCCAAAGTATCCCTGTGGGCAGTCTGGCCCTTCCTCAGGTTCGTGAACCACACGTCCGGGCGGTGTTCCGACATGGCGCGCCGGAAGGGTTCCAACTTCACCTGTTCGGTAAACAATTCGTGGCGCGGGTCCTCGATATCGGGGATACCCATAATGGCATCCCGGTGGGCGGCCGTCTGTTTGGGGACATAGAGGCGGATATCCAACTGGAGTTTTACAATGAGTTCTTCAGCGTGCCGGTAGGTCTGCGGGGTGTTGTAACCCGTATCGCACCAGATCACCGGAACGCGCCGGTCTATGTCCGTTACCGCGTGGAGGATGGCGACCTCATACGGCCTGAAATTCGTGGTGAGCACCGGCCGTTTCGCCCGGTCCAGGGCCCAGGAAATAATCTCTTCCGGCGGGATGCCTTTCAGTTGCTGGTTCAGGTGTCGGACCTGTGATTCGGAGATAACCATAGTATTTAATCTATTGACTTACTAGACTATTTAATTTCAAAACTACACTTCTTTTCCAAACCTCAACGTTAAAATTTGATAAAATGTATGATTACCCTATAGTTTTAATAGATTTTTAAAAAATCAGCAGGGATATTGCCAAATTTGTAACCCGCGGCCATCTCAGCTTCCCGGGCCTACACAAAATCGGCCAGGGTATGATTCCGGTATACTGCCAGGGCGCTGTCGCGGACCATGAGCATCAGCTTATGGACGGAACAGGCCGATTCGTCCGGGCAATCCTCGCAGGGTTCGTAAAAGTTCAGGCTGACGCAGGGCACCATGGCAATGGGGCCTTCCAGGACACGCATCACGCTGGTCATCCGGATTTCCCCAGGGTCCTTGATTAGGTAGTAGCCTCCGCCCTTGCCCTTTTTAGACCCCAGGAATCCATTTTTGCGAAGCGTCAGCAGGATGCTTTCGAGGAATTTCTGGGAAATATTCTCGTGCCGGGCGATTTCGGCAATCTGAACGGGTTCCCGGTCTTTCTGCGCAGCCAGGTAGGTGAGCGCCTTGAGCCCGTATTTCGTTTTCTTGGATAGCATAGTACCAAGATAGACAAAATAGGCCTACTTCCCCTACTCTACGGCATCCAGGGCCTGACCCAGGTCGGCGCAGATATCGTCCGGGTGTTCCAGGCCCACGGATATCCGCACCATCCCGTCGGTAATGCCCGATTCCAGGCGGTCTTCCGGGCTCAGTTTGCTGTGGGTCGTAGAAGCCGGGTGGGTAACGATACTGCGGGTATCCCCCAGGTTGGCCGAAAGCGAAAGCAATCCGATCTGGTCAAAGAATGTCCTGCCGCCATCGACTCCCCCCTGCACCTCAAAGGCGACCACGCAACCCCCTGCTTTCATTTGCTTTTTGGCCAGTTCGTATTGGGGGTGGGATTTCAGAAAGGGGTATTTCACCCAGTTCACCTTGGGGTGGGACGAGAGGAATTCGGCAACCTTCAATGCATTTTCGCAATGGCGGTCTACCCGTACAGCCAGGGTTTCCATGCTCTTGGAAAGGAGCCAGGCGTTGAAGGGCGAAAGTGCCGGGCCGGTAATCCGAGAGAACCGGTACACCCGGTCTATCAATTCCCTGCTTCCCACGGTAATCCCCGCCAGGACGCGCCCCTGCCCGTCCATGAGTTTGGTGCCGGAATGGATGACCAGGTCGGCCCCGAACCGGATGGGCTGCTGGAGGTAGGGCGTGGCAAAACAATTGTCGATGACCAGCAGCAGGTTATGTTTGCGGGCCAGTTGCCCAAGGGCTTCCAGGTCCAGCACATCCACCCCGGGGTTCGTTGGCGATTCCGCATAGAGGATCCGCGTTTCCGGGCGGATGAGCGCCTCGGCCTCCTCCAGGCGGTCGTAGCGGAAATAGGAATGGCTGATATTCCATTTGGGGAATACCTGGGTGAATAGCGTATGGGTTGACCCGAAAACCGAACGGGAAGACCCCACGTGGTCCCCGCTATCGAGCAGGGCTGCGAACGTCGAGAAAACAGCGGCCATCCCGGACGCAAAGGCAAAACCGTCCTCGGCCCCTTCCATCCGGCACACCTTCTCGATCCATTCGGAGGTATTCGGGTTCGAGTACCGGGAGTATATCGTCCGCTCTTTTTCCTCGGCAAAGGACGCCCGCATATCCTCGGCGTTTTCAAACACAAAACTGGAGGACAGGTAAAGCGGGGCGGAATGTTCGAGGAATTCCGTCCGGTTGATCTGGGTGCGGATGGCTTCCGTCTCTGGCTGATGTTTCTTTTTCATGACCTGGTATTCTTTTTGGTTTCATGGCGGGATTCTAACGCCGCCGCTGCATTTATTCTGCAAATCCCTTTTCGGCAATGCGGAGGATGTCCCCGAAAACGCCCCGAGCAGTAACGGCCGCACCGGCCCCGGCCCCCTGGATCACCAGGGGCCGCTGCCCATAGGATTCCGTATAGATTTCTATGAGGGAATCCGCATCCCGGACCTGGCCGAGCGGGCTGTCCGCGGGTACGGAGACCAGCTTTACTTCCAGGTTGCCCTTGTCCTGCTGCAAATCCCCTGAAAGGTCTCCGACATACCGCAGCACGTGGCCCGCTTCCTGCTGGTCGCGGACCGACCCGAAATGCGCATCGAGCTCCGTCAGGCATCCCAGGAATTCTTCCCGGCTCCCGCCCTGCAGTTGCTCCGGAATCAGGTTTTCGATGGTAATATCCGCGAATTCGTTCTGTAGGTCGAGCTCGCGGGCGAGGATGAGCAACTTTCGCCCCACATCATTGCCCGAGAGGTCCTCCCGGGGATCGGGCTCCGTAAAACCGCTTTCCACAGCATTCAGCACGCAGGTTGAAAATGCCGCGTCCCCCCGGGAAAAGGTATTAAAAATATAACTGAGCGACCCGGAGAACACCCCGCGGATACGGGTAATGTTCTCGCCGGACAGGTGAAGGAGCTTTATGGTGTCGATCAGCGGGAGGCCGGCCCCGACATTGGTTTCGTACAGGTATTGTTTCTGGTGGGATTCGAGCTCCTCCCGCAACAGGCGGTAAAAATCGTATCCCAGGGTATTGGCGATTTTATTGGAGGAAACCAGGTCGAACCCGTTCTCCACAAAATCGAAATAGCGGGCCACAAAATCTTCGCTGGCCGTGTTGTCCACGGCAATGAGGTTTTCCAGGTGGTGCGCCCGGGCATAGTCGAACAGCTCCGAAAGTTGGTAACCTTCCGTGGCGCCGGATAACCGTGATTTCCAGTCCGCCCCCACGCCTGCCTCGTCGAGCAACAGCCGGGTGGAATTGGCCAGTGCAAAGACATTCAGCCGGATGCCCTTCCGGGATTCGATTTTATCTGCCGAGGCGAGGATCTGGTCCATCAGCGTACTGCCGACGGTCCCCACCCCGAAAAGCGCCAGGTTGATCTTCTTGCTGATCCCGAAAATCTGCCCGTGGATCACGTTCAGGGCCTTAAGCGTATCGGCTTTGCGGACCACCAGGCTGACGTTTTTGCCAGTCACCGTATTGTTGAACAACAAGGGAACCACCTGGTTCCGGATCAGGGCATTGTAAGGTTTGTGGAAGGTGCTCAGGTCCTGCCCCACAATGGAAATAACCGACACGTCCGAGGTGATGTGGATACGCGTGATGTCCTGGTTGCGGAAATCCTCCTCGAACTCCGCTTCAAGCGCTGCCTTGGCGCGCTGTGCCGCATCGGCCCGCACCACCAGGCCGATACCCCGTTCCGAGGAACCCTGGGAGATAATCCCCACGTTGATCCCGCTCTGTCCAAGCGCCTTGAATATCCGGGCATCCACCCCAACCTTGCCGAGCAGCCCCCGTCCTTCCAGGTGGATCAGGGCCTCGTGCTCGATAACCGAGAGGGAGCGTATGCCATCCCGGCTGGACTGGGCGCTGATCAGCGTCCCTTCCCCGTCCCCGTCAAAGGTGTTGAGGATGCGCAACGGGATGTTTTTTTCCAGGAGGGGGATGATGGTTTTGGCATGGAGGATTGTGGCCCCGAAATTGGCCAGCTCGTTGGCCTCCGAATAGGAGAGCTGTTCGATGCGCCGCGCACCGGGGACCAGGTCCGGGTTTGCCGTGTAGATTCCGTTGACGTGGGTGTAATTCTGCAATTCGGCAGCATTCAGGTAGTTGGCCAGCAGGGAAGCCGTGTAATTGCTCCCATTGCGGCCCAGCGTGGTGGTCTCCCCCAGGGCGTTGGATGCGATGAAGCCCGTGACGACCGCTACGGTGTCCGCCTGGAGCCCGGAGAAAAAGCGGTTGACGTTTTCCCGGGATACCTCGTCGAGTACCTGGGCGTTCCCAAAGCCCGAATCGGTCCGGATCAGCTCGCGCGCATCGACGAGTTCGGCCTTCACACCCCTGCCGATCAACAGTTTGGTTATCAGCCTGGCGGACAACAACTCCCCCTGGGCCAGGACCTGGTCCTTAATCTTCGGGCTGTAATCGCCCAGCAGGCGCACCCCTTCGAGCAGCCGGGCAATTGCCTCAAAGGAATCCCCCAGGCCGACATTCGAAAACGTGTGCCGCTGATAGTTCTCAAAACGGCGGAAAGCCTCACTGTAATCCCTGCCATCTGCCGCCAGTTCCAAAAGCTCTTCGAGTTGGTCCGTGGCTTTTTCCCGTGCGGACAGTACCACAGCCACGCGTTCCTGCCCGGCCACGCGAGCGGAAATGATATCCAACACGCGGCCGATTCCCTCGCCGTTGGACAGGGATTTCCCGCCGAACTTCAGCACCTTCAGCGGGCGCTGTCCCGTGCCCCCGAAAACGTCCTGGAGCAGCTCTTCCATCTGGTCGAATTCTATCAGGAAGGCATCGTGTCCGTGTACGGATTGGATTTCGCCGTAGGTGACATTCGAATTGACCTGGGCGAGCTGTTTGTAGGTCTCTTTGTTTTCGGCCGCTGTAAAGAATAAATCGGAATCCACCCCGATAATATGGATATGTGTGGCGCTTTGCTGGAGTTGCTGGAAGGCCTCTTCCCCACCCCGTGTGATGTCGATGGTCTTCAGGAGCTGGTTGGTGAGCTTGTAAGCCGCCAGCTGGAAACGTTCCTGAAGCTTTTTGCCGTGGTGGAGCAACCAGCTTTCCACGTTGAACAACCGGGACTCCTCGTTTGTACTTCGGCGGAAACGCTGCTTGAACGACTCGGGGGTCCGGTAGCATAGCATGGCGTGCATCCGGGCATCGTGTACGGGTTGGGAGGAATTAACCAGGAATTGCTCCTGTATCTGGCAATTGGCGATGAGCCAGTCCGTCGACTTCCAGTCGGAAGCCACCGGGATCAGGTGCGTAGCCAGGTCCGGGCGCAGGGCCGCCATCTCCCAGGCAATCCCGCCACCCAGGGAGCCGCCAATCAGGGCAAAAAGCTTGTGGACACCGAGGTACTCCAGCCCCATGAGGAAGATTCGCGCGATATCCCCGGCGATAAAATCCTTGTAGTTCTCGATCAGGAAGCCGTCATAACCGTTCCCGGGAACATTGAAGCAAAGAACCGTGTAGGTCTCCGTGTCGATACATTTGCCGGGGCCCACCAGGGACGTCCACCAGCCGTCCGGCCCGGCGACGTTGGAATTTCCCGTCAGGGCGTGGTTTACCAGCACGATCGGGGCCGTGTGGAGTTTCCGGCCGAAGAGCTGGTACGACAGCTCGATTTGCTGGGTAACACCTTTTTCGGTAGTAAAGGCGTTTAATTGGATATGTTGCAATGGCGATGCTTCCATGGTTCTGTCTGAAGGCCGCACCGGCAGGGAGTCCATGGGAAACCCGTCCAGAAATCGGACTGCGTTAAATTGTCGACGTTAAAAAGAAAATGGAAGCGGGGCGGCGCCCGGTTGTTATCTGCCCCGCACCGCGGCGGCCAGCTGGCCCCGTTCCCGGTCCGGGTTAGAATGTAGCACCTTCTTCGATTGTGCGAAGGGTTGCCAAGGCTTCACCGGGTCTAGTCCCTCCACCTTTCTTGATAACGAGTCAGTAAATATGTGAACGTTGGGGCAAATATAGGGATGCCGCGAGGGAATTTCCCAATTTCGGGCCGAATTATTTAGCGGGCAATGCTTTTCGCCTCGGCCCCATGCCCTGGATCATGGCGGATACCCCGGGCTACAGGCCGAAAGCTTCCCTGACAGCGTCCACGGCGTCGAGCTTCTCCCAGGTAAAGAGTTCCACTTCTTTGGTCACCTGCCCGTTGTAGGGGGATTCGAATACCTTGGTGACTACTCGGGGTTCCTTCCCCATGTGTCCGTAGGCGGCGGTCTCCAGGTAGATGGGGTTTCGCAGCTTCAGCCGGTCCTCGATGGCAAAGGGTCGCATATCGAACAGTTCGGCCACTTTCGCGCCTATCTGCCCGTCGGTAAGATTCACCCGGGAGGTGCCGTAGGTGGTCACGTTGATGGACGTGGGTTCCACGACCCCGATCGCATAACTCACCTGCACGAGGATTTCATCCGCCACCCCGGCGGCTACCAGGTTTTTGGCTGCGTGGCGGGCCGCATAGGCCGCACTCCGGTCTACCTTGCTCGGGTCCTTGCCGCTGAAGGCCCCACCCCCGTGGGCACCCTTGCCCCCGTAGGTGTCCACGATAATCTTCCGGCCCGTGAGGCCCGTATCCCCATGGGGTCCGCCAATCACGAATTTGCCAGTAGGATTGATATGGTATTTGATCTTCCCGTCGAACAAGCCCCTTAACCGCTCGGGCAGGCCGGCCACCACGCGGGGGATGAGTATTCCCAGCAGGTCTTCCTTGATCCGGGCAAGCATTTTTTCATCGTCCGGGTCAAACGGGTCGTGCTGGGTGGAAATGACAATGGTATCGATGCGTTGCGGCTGGTGGTCGTCGGAGTATTCAATGGTTACCTGGGCCTTGGCATCCGGACGCAAATAGGGAATCGCGTCGGATTCCCGGCGGAGCGAGGCGAGCTCCTGAAGGATCCGGTTGGCGATGTCCAGCGCCAGGGGCATATAGTTGTCGGTCTCCCGGGTGGCATACCCGAACATCATGCCCTGGTCCCCGGCTCCCTGAAGTTTTTTATCGCCCCGATCCACCCCCTGGTTGATTTCCTGGGATTGCTCGTGGATGAGGGAAATTACCCCGCAGGAATCCCCGCTGAACTGGTAGGCGCCTTTTGTATAGCCGATGTCGTTGATCACCTCCCGGGTAATTTGTTGCAGGTCTACGTAGGTATGGCTCTTGACTTCCCCGGCCAGGACCACCTGCCCGGTGGTCACTAGGGTTTCGCAGGCTACTTTGCTCTCGGAGTCAAAGGCGAGGAAATTATCGAGCAGGGCATCGCTGATCTGGTCGGCGACCTTATCGGGATGTCCCTCGCTTACGGATTCGGATGTGAATAAATAGGGCATGTGCGCGTTTTTAATGCGGGACAGCTAACGGATTGCAAGGATGCAAAAAGCACATTGGCTGTCGCCCTTAGAGCGAAGCAAACTGCTTTAGCATTTTTGGGTGGTCCGGCACCGGGCCGGATCAGAGGTTGCAATCAGTCAAATCTGTCCTCTGGAAAACAATGGCGCAAAGGTAATGAATTGGGCGGAATCTGATACCGGGCGGGAGCGGGTTTTTAGCGCTTCGAATTCGCGTCCCCTTCCTTTCAGGGTCCGGCGATACTTTGTATATTGTGTGCCCTTTTCAGACGTTACCAACCGAAAGAACAAACGTATGCATATTGCGGTTGCCGGCAACATCGGCGCGGGAAAAACCACCCTTACCAAATTGCTTTCCAAACACTACCAGTGGGACGCGCATTTCGAAGATGTGGTGGACAACCCCTACCTGGATGATTTTTACACCCAGATGGAGCGGTGGAGTTTCAACCTGCAAATCTACTTCCTCAACAGCCGGTACCGCCAGATCCTGCGGATCCGCGAAAGCGGCAAGGACGTGATCCAGGACCGGACCATCTACGAGGACGCCCATATCTTTGCCCCGAACCTGCATGCCATGGGGCTGATGACCAACCGGGATTTCCAGAACTACACCAGCCTGTTTGAATTGATGGAATCCCTTGTCATGCCGCCGGACCTTTTGATCTACCTGCGCAGTTCCATCCCGAACCTGGTCAACCAGATCCACAACCGGGGGCGGGAATACGAAAATTCCATTTCCATCGACTACCTGAGCCGGCTGAACGAGCGCTACGAGGCCTGGGTGCACAGCTATGAAAAGGGCAAGTTGCTGATAATCGATGTAGACAAGCTCAACTTTGTGGATAACCCGGAACACCTCGGGGAGGTCATCAACCGCATCGACGCGGAGATCCACGGGTTGTTTTAGACCTGTGCTTCCGGGGAGCCGGGGCCTGCCCACCGGCCGTTCCGCAAGACAAAACTTCCCGCCGGCCGTTCCGCAAGAGGGGACATCCCCCTGGCCGGATTGCGAAAAGAAAAGTCTGCTCTCTAAATAATCCCGATCGACTCCCCGTGGCGGATCACCTCCTCGGATTGATCCACCAATAAGATGGGAATATGCGTGTTTTCGGCAATCAGGTCCCGGACCCGCCGCATTCTTCGGGAATGCCGTACACTGCGGAGGTAAATGGCGAGCACCCGCCCCGGGAACTGCCGGGCAATGGCCAGGTAGATATCCGCATCCCGCTCCCCGCTATCGCCTATCAGGATAAACGGCATGTCCGGGTAGGTTTTAAAAATATTCTCGATCTCGTGCCGTTTCTGGGGCACGTCCTGTTTTTTCCGTTTCCAGAAACTGGCCATACTGCGCAAGAGGATGGGGCCTTTCGGAAAGCGGTTGTTGGACAGGAAAAATTCCAGATAGCGATACAGGTTCCAGGGGCTGTGGCTTACATAAAATACGGGATTCGCACTCTGGCCATCGCGGCCCCGGTGCAGGCGGTGGTAGAGTTCCGGGGCACCCTTTAGCGGAAGGCGACGTTCCACACCCTTGAACAGCGTGTTGGCAATAACCTGCCACTTCAAATAGGAGGTCACCCCGGTGTGCAGGATTGTATCGTCTATATCGGTAATGACCCCATAGGAAGCCGAGGCAGCCGGTATCAGCAGGGCTCCGGGAAACCGGTTTTCCCCAAGGACCGGGCGGGTGAGCTTTTCGGTGCGGAACGAAATTTCAAAATTGACCCACCCCTCCTTGTTTACCAGCCTTCCCAGTCCGTCTACCTGCTCGTCCAGGAGGTAATACCCGTCGGAATCGGTTTCCACCTCAAAGCAGCGGTCGTCGGGGAGCCGGATGGTCAGCGGCGTATACCGGATTTCGTCGGTCTCAAAACGCTTCCAACTGTTCAGCATGAGTTTGACGATACCCTTCTGTGCCAGGTCGATGGTCTCATCTTCCAGGGCCCGTCCTCGGATATACAGGCGGTTTTTTGTGCCGTAGCTCTGGAAAGCCACGACCTGCAGGGGGTCTTCCCTGCCCAACCAGCCCATATCAGAGGTGCCAGTTTTCAGGCCACAGCCAGATAATCAACAGGCCGGCCACTATCCCCAGCCCAAAACAGATACCGATCCAACGCCCCAGCCTCCGGGTCCCCAGCACCGCCGCCATGGCCCCCTTGAAGGCCAGGTTGGACAGGGATGCCAACAGGATGAGCTTCCAGCCTGTGGAGATTTCCAGGCGGTCCTGCCGCATGAGCTGCGAGAGTGAAAGTGTGATGGCGTCCACATCCGTAAGCCCGCTGATGACCGCCAGTCCATACAGGGCTTCGTTCCCGTATTCCTGCTTGATAAAGGCCACTGCCAGCAGGATCAGGCCGTAGAGCAGGCCAAATATCAGGGCGCTTTTGAACTGGGCCGGATTTTTTGGTTCCGGAACCGACTCCACGGAATCGTCACGGTTCATCCGGAGGTAAATCCAGACGCAAATCCCGACGAGTACCAGGAATTCGGCCAGCAGGGGCAGGATGATGGCCGGCAGGTGTTGCGGGATGACCACCCCCACCTCGACCAGTACCCGGATCACGGCAACTGCTGAGGCGGCCACAATGACAAAAGCCGCCATAATATGTACCGCACCGGACTCCTTGGTTTTCCGGGCATAACTCACCGTGGTGGCCGTACTGCTGATCAGGCCGCCCAGGACCCCCCCGGAGATGGTGCCTGCTTTGGCACCCAGGTATTTGTAGATAAAATACCCCACCACACTGATACCCACAATCAGGGTGACCATCAGCCAGATGCTGCGGGGATTGAGCACATCCAGGGGGCCGAAGGTTTCATTGGGCAACAGGGGGAGGATCACCAGGGAGATTCCGGCAAAGGTCATGATGGCCGCCAGGTCCTTTTCCTGCAGGTCTTCGATAAAGTCGTGGAGCTTGTCCTTGAGGTAGAGCAAAATGGCCAACGTACCCCCGGTTACCACCGCGATCATCCGGTCTCCCATGACCAGATAGGCCCCGATGGCGAACATCAGCAGGGCGGCTACCTCAGTGGTCTGCCCGATGTCCGGTGTGTCCGAGCGGCCGTTTTTGATCACGTTTGCCGTAATCAGCAACCCCCCCAGTACCAGTCCAAAGGCCGGCATGATCAGCGGGCTGTCATACACCCGGCTCAGCATTCCGGCCAGGACCCCGAGCATGGCGATCAGCGTAAAGGTCCGCACCCCGGCCATCTTTGAGTCGGCGTGCTGCCGCTGCAATCCGGTGAGCATCCCCAATCCGAAGGCGATGCCTAAATTGATCAGGTCTTCGTACTCCATGGGCCATCAAGATAGCACAGTCGGCCCTGACGGGCAAACCCGATCCGTATTATTCGGGTCGTGCCACAAAAAACCCCGGCCATGGGGCCGGGGCTTGTTTTTCGGGTAATGGGTTCTGAATCCCAGGTGGATATTTTATTCCTCTACCACCTTTTTCACCTTTTTTACGTCTTTTTGAACCTCTATGGAGGCTTCAGACTCCGTGTAGTTGTCCAGGCTGGCCTTTACATCCTCTTCTGTCCCGGTGAAAGACACCTTCTCAACGGTCTTTTCCCCGTCCACATCCGTGGTGGTGGTTACATAGGCCGTAACACTACCGTCTTCATTTTCGTCCATTTCAACCTGCAGTTGCTTCTGGATTGCGTTACCTTCGGTATATGCCGCCAGGCCGTCAGAAGACAAGGCGATACTCGGGGCGATAACCAGCGCCACTACGGAAATCAGCTTCAGCAGGATGTTCAGGGAAGGTCCCGAGGTATCCTTGAACGGATCCCCAACGGTATCCCCGACCACGGCGGCCTTATGGGCATCCGTGCCTTTCCGGCCCTGCTCTTCGATCATTTTCTTGGCGTTGTCCCAGGCCCCTCCTGCATTCGATTGGAAGATGGCCATCAATACGCCTGCGGAGGTAACCCCTGCGAGCAGGCCGCCGAGCATTTCCGCCCCGCCGATGAAGCCGATGGCCACGGGTACGGCAATGGCCAGCAAACCGGGCAATACCATTTCCTTGATGGAAGCCTTGGTGGATATTTCCACACACTTCTCGTATTCTGCCTTCCCGTCGGCCTCGTCAAAAATCTTCCGGTCCTCCGGGGTGGCTTTTGAGATATCCGCGTCGTACTTCCGCATGACGGCAAGGGCTGCCTTCAGCTCGGGGATATCCCGGAACTGCCGGCGGACCTCTTCGATCATCGACATGGCGGCACGTCCCACCGCATTCATCGACAGGGCCGAGAACACAAAGGGCAGCATCGCGCCGACCAGTAATCCAGCCATGATATCGGGCTGGGAAACGTCGATCGCGGTAACTTTGGCCGTTTTCATAAATGCCGCAAAAAGGGCAAGGGCCGTAAGGGCGGCAGAGGCAATCGCAAATCCTTTTCCAATGGCAGCTGTGGTATTCCCCACGGCGTCGAGTTTGTCGGTGCGTTCCCGGACTTCCCCTGGCAGTTCAGCCATTTCGGCAATCCCCCCGGCATTATCGGAAATAGGACCGTACGCGTCAACAGCCAATTGGATCCCGGTGTTCGCCAGCATCCCAACGGCTGCGATGGCAATCCCGTAGAGCCCGGCAAAGTAGTGGGATACCAGGATGGCGGCTGCGATCAGTAAAATCGGGATAGCCGTGGACATCATCCCCACGCCCAGGCCGGCGATGATATTCGTGGCAGACCCGGTCTCTGACTGTCGCACAATGGCCTTCACCGGTTTGGTCCCGGTTCCCGTGTAGTATTCGGTGACCTTTCCGACCAGCAAACCGGCTACCAGGCCGGCAATTGTCGCCAAAAAGACACCCATCGAAGTAAACTCCCTACCGCCTTCAGTCCATGTTTCCGGAAGCATGGCGCCGATCAGGAAGTAAGAAACAACCAGCATCAAAGCTGCCGATCCGAATTCCCCGATGTTCAGGGCTCTGTGCGGGGAACCGCCGTCCTTTACACGGACAAAGAAGGTCCCGATAATGGACATCACAATGCCCGCCCCGGCCAGTGCCAATGGCAGGTAAACGGCCCCGAGGCCGTTAAATGCGCCCTGGAATTCCGGCAGGACCACAAAAGAAGCCCCCAAAACCATGGTACCGATAATGGAGCCCACATAGGATTCGAACAGGTCGGCCCCCATCCCGGCTACATCCCCCACGTTGTCGCCCACGTTGTCGGCGATGGTGGCAGGGTTCAGCGGGTGGTCTTCCGGGATGCCGGCTTCCACCTTCCCGACCAGGTCGGCCCCCACATCGGCGGCCTTGGTATAGATACCCCCGCCCACACGGGCAAAAAGGGCAATGGAAGATGCCCCGAGGGAGAACCCGGAAAGTACATTGAGGATCTCATCAATCCCCCATCCCTGGGCACTGTAGATCATAAACAAACCGCTGAGTCCCAGCACGCCGAGCCCGACGACACCCATCCCCATGACGGACCCCCCGGCAAATGCTACCTCCAGGGCTTTTCCCAGGGAGGTACGGGCGGCATTCGTGGTGCGTACATTCGCCTTGGTGGCAACCTTCATCCCGATAAACCCGGCAAGGGCGGAGCAAATGGCCCCGACGATAAAGGAAACGGCTACCATGCCGTTGGAACCGGCTTCGTTCTGCCCCTTAAAGAAAAGCAGTACCGCTACGGCAGCGACAAAAATCGAGAGGATTTTGTACTCTGCCTTGAGGAATGACATGGCCCCGTCGGCAATGTTTTTGGCAATCCGGGCCATTTTGGCATCCCCTTCTTCCTGCTTGGATACCCAGGCGTTCTTCACCAGGACAAAGAGCAGCCCCAGGACACCGAAGGCTGGTAAGAATTTCACGATTTGTTCCATAATGTAGTCAGTATAGTTTCGTTAATGTAATCTGAAATTGTTGCGTTTTTTTTAACATTTTAAGCGCGAGCAAATGTAGTAAAATACCGGACAATAAAAAAAGCCCTTAACCATACGGGATTAAGGGCTTTGAGCCGCGCAGGGCTGACGGTCAGATCATGAATTTCCGGATGGTTTTGTATTCGCTGTCCTCATAGCGCTGGACGCAATTGCGGTATATTTCCCGGGCTTCTTCCGCATTGCCCCAGCCTCCCGTGTCCACTTTTTTCTCCTCGAGGTCCTTGTATACCTGGAAAAAGTGTTCGATTTCCTTCAGCCGGTGGGGGTTCAGGTCGCTGATATCGCCCTTCAGACTCCAGATCGGGTCGTTCAGGGGCACGCAGATCAGCTTTTCGTCCGGACCCTTTTCGTCCGTCATGTGGAACACTCCTATCGGGCGCACTTTCATGACCACCATCGGGTAGGCGGGTTCCGTTGTCAGCACCAACACGTCCAGGGGGTCCTGGTCCAGCGCCAGTGTTTCGGGCACAAATCCGTAATCCCCGGGGTACATCATAGAGGAAAACAAGGTGCGGTCAAAGCGGATTTTGTTCAGGGTGAAATCGTATTCGTACTTGTTCCGGCTCCCCTTGGGGATTTCGATCAGCACGTCAAAAGTAACCTCATCATTGGTTGTCATAGGCAGGGTTTGTAAGTGGTGCCGGCTCCCGCACCGGCGGTTGGCACCACCCGGTTAACCGGGTTTGGGCCCGGGCTGCAAAATTACGAAAAATCGGCTGCCCGCAGGCCTCAATCAGAAATGGAACCCAAAGGCACCGGTAATGCTAAAGGCCCGGGCATCCGGGTTGTCCAGGTAATTCCCGCGGAAATTGAAATCGATCCGGAATATCTTGAAGATATTGCCCACCCCCACGCTGTACTCCCAGTAAATGGAATCGTCCGGGGCCTGCAGGGGGATGTTGGCCGGGCTGTTGAGGAGCTGGTTGGCCCCGGAGAGCTGCCCCCAGACCCCGCGGAGCCCGACAATTTCCCGCAGGTTCCAGTCGCGCAGCAGTGGGATACGCGAAAAAAGGCGGCCGTTGAAGTTGTGCTCCAGGTGGAGGGAAGCGTAGGTATCCGTTACAAATTCGTAAAAGTCCAGGTTCGGGAACGTATTGTAAATGGAAAACAAGGTCTGGTTGCCGGGTACCACGTTGAGCATCACCAGGGGGACCTCCCCGAAAGTCTTCCCGACCTCCACGGTACTCAGCAGCCTGCCCATGCCACCCACCTGCCAGGGTTGGGAATAGGAGAACTGTACCTTCCGGTAATCGAAGTCGCTTTCCAAAAAACCCTGTAACCCCTGGGTGTAATGCAAGAGCAGCGTGCTGTAGGTGTCGTTTACATCCCGCCGTTCCACCCCGTAGCCGATGGTCTCCTTCCCCGGGGTGTAGATAAGCGTGGTGGTCAGGTCAAATTGCCTGACCTCCGAGGCGATGCCCCCCGGGGCATCCGGGTCCAGGTAGTCCAGGTTGAAAACCTCCGGCAGGGCTGACCGGAGCGTGCGCAGCGACCCCCCGAACCGGATCCTGAAGTTCTCCAGGGGTTCGATATCCACCGCCAGGGTGGACAGGTTGATGTTTGTGAGTCGGTTGTTGTTCCCCACGGTAAACACAGCCGAGGAGGCCACACTCCGCCCCAGCACGTCATTGGTAGCGGTCAGGCTCAGCCCCAGTTGCTCGATGTCCCGGCGGTTGCCACCGGTCAGGATCAGTCGGGTTTTCCGGTCCAGCAACCACTTGCCCGAGATCCCGTATTTCACCTTTTTGTCCAGGAAGCCATAAGCCAGGTACCCCTCCAGGCGCCAGGGGTCATTCTGCCCGAAGTACGTCCGGGCCCCACCCCTGAGGCGGATGCCCTCGGCGTCGTTGTACCCGAAAACGCTGTAGATGTTCCCCAAATCCAGGTTCCACTTGTCGATCTCCACATAGCCGGAGCCCAGGATGCTTACCAGGTTGTAGTAGGTGTTGAATTTCGGCACGGTCCGCAGCGTGTCCAGCAAGGTGTAGATCCCGCGTTCGTCCTTGTTGAGCGCTTCCAGCCGGTTGGCCGACCAGAAGGCGTCATCCCGGTCGAACACCCGAGGGTCGAACGGGTCGGTTTCCCCTTTGTAAAAGGCCCGTCCCCGGGGACGGTCGAAAACGTAATTGTCGTAGACGGTGGTGCGTTTGCCGTAGACCCCCCGGGATTCCTCCTTTTTGTTCAGTGCAAAATCGCTGAGCATGTAGTCTCTTTTGAGCAGGAAAACCGAATCCGACAGCACGTCGAATTCCTGTTCGATATAGATTTCCTTTACCCAGTTGATATTCGCGCTCCGCGTCACTGCCAGGTTGATCTTTGCAACCGCATACGTAGTATCGTTCACCCAGAAATCCCCCTTGAAGGTCAGTTCGTTTTTCCGCCTCGGGTAATAGATGATGTTGTAGCACCACTTGTCGCCCAGGAAAGCGGAATCCGCCAGGACATAGTTGTAGGTGTCCACCCCGGTGGTGGAAAGCGGGCTGGTAAAGCTCTTGTCGAAAAACTTCAGGTAGTTGTCGTAAATGTCGTACTCCGAATAGAGGTCCTGTACAAAGGCGATGATTGCCTGGTTGTTGCTGAACCCGGAATTTTTGTTGCCCAGCACATCCGTGCGCTCCTCCCCGATTTGGTTGTCCCCGTAGACACGGGAGAACTTTTCGTTCAGGAATATCGGCAGGTAGGTTTTCCCGGTGATCCGGGAGGTGTCCAGGTCCTCGAAAATAAATTCCAGCCCCCGGAAGACCCGGCTCTCCATCAGGCTGCTGTCGATGGTATTCAGGTCGAATTCGATTTTCTCGTAGGTGTCGTAGGCGTACTGGTCGAAAAGCTTTACGCCGTTGCGGCGCTTTTTTTCCCAGATTTTCCTCAGGATGTCTATGGCCGGGTTGTCCTTCTTGGGTTGCCGGCCCATATATACCACCACTTCGTCCAGCTCCTCCCCGGATTCCTCCATCTCAATCCGCAGGCCCGTATTGACCCGCTGGTCCATTGGGATCCGCCGGGTGGCATACCCGATATAGGAAACGACCAGCGTATCCCAAACAGCTTCCGATTCCAGGTAAAACCGGCCGTCGTCGTTGGTAATCGTGCCTTCGGAAGAGCCTGCAAACAGGATGTTGGCAAAAGCCACCGGGTCGCCGGCCTCATCTACGACCACACCCCCGGCTTTGGTCTGGGGCCAAAGCACCTGGCAGGTGAACAGCAATAGGATCGGGAACAGATAGTGGCGTACGGGCATGCGTCGGGATTCGATTGGGCATGTGGGTTTGGCAGGGTCCGGGGCGTTCAGGGCGACGCAGGGACACCGGGCCAGAGCCCGTCAGCGGCCCCTACGGATCCTGCCGTCGGGGCTAATATACGGCAGCAAGAGGTGCCGATTACTTATATAACACTTTCTTAACAGCGGCGATCACGTCCTCGCTGTTGGGCAGCCATTCCTTGAGCAGGACCGGGGAATAGGGAGCCGGGGTGTCTGCGGTATTCAATTTGATGATGGGGGCATCCAGGTAGTCGAATGCTTTTTGCTGGACCTGGTAGGTGATTTCGGTAGCCACATTCCCGAAAGGCCAGGCCTCTTCAAGGATGACCAGGCGGTTTGTCTTTTTAACGGATTCCAGGATGGTATCGTGGTCCATCGGCCGGACGGTCCGCAGGTCGATGATTTCGCAGGATATCCCTTCGGAATCCAGCTTTTCCGCCGCGGCATAGGCCTCCTTGATGATCTTCCCGAAGGAGACGATGGTGACGTCGGATCCCTCCCGTTTGATTTCCGCCACCCCCAGGGGGATGGTGTATTCTCCTTCCGGGACCTCGCCTTTGTCCCCGTACATCTGTTCCGATTCCATAAAGATCACCGGGTCGTCGTCACGGATGGCGGCTTTGAGCAGCCCCTTGGCATCCTTGGGGTTGGAAGGCACCACTACTTTGAGCCCCGGGCAGTTGGCAAACCAGCTTTCAAACGCCTGGGAGTGGGTAGCTCCAAGTTGTCCTGCTGAGGCGGTCGGCCCGCGGAAGACGATGGGGATATTGAATTGCCCGCCGGACATCTGCCGCATCTTTGCCGCGTTGTTGATGATCTGGTCGATGCCGACCAGGGCAAAGTTGAAGGTCATGAATTCGATGATCGGCCGGTTTCCATTCATGGCCGAACCCACGCCGATTCCTGCGAACCCAAGCTCGGAGATGGGTGTGTCGATCACGCGCTTCGCCCCGAACTCGTCCAGCATGCCCTTGGAGGCTTTATAGGCTCCGTTGTATTCCGCCACTTCTTCGCCCATCAGGTAAATGGAATCGTCTCGCCGCATCTCTTCGGACATGGCTTCGGCACTGGCTTCTCGAAATTGTAGTGTCTTCATGTTATCTGGATGTTCGCTGGTTCGCAACTTGGTATCAAAATGCCCACAAAAATAGAAAAATATCGGGCAAAACACGGGGCAGCGACTTCAAAAAATCAGGAAAATTTTACTATGAATGCATAGTATTTCTGAAATATATTGGCTATCTTAGCAGCCACTTTCAATCCTAAAGCTATTGAAAATATGAAGCTATTAGTTTGTATCAGCAACGTGCCCGATACTACCTCCAAAATCAATTTCACGGCAGACCAAACAGCCTTTGACACTACCGGGGTCCAGTTCGTCATCAACCCGAACGACGAATTCGGGCTGACGCGGGCCATGTGGCTGAAGGAGAAGCAGGGGGCGACCCTGCACGTAGCCACCGTCGGAACGGCCGCTGTGGAACCTACCATGCGCAAGGCTCTGGCCATCGGGGCTGATGAGGCCATCCGCATCGACGCAGAGCCAAAGGACGGCTTGTTTGTCGCCCGGCAGCTGGCCGAGGTGATAAAAAACGGGGGGTACGACCTGGTGATTGCCGGGCGGGAGTCCATCGACTACAACGGCGGCATGGTCCCCGGGATGATCTCCGCCCTGCTCGATATGAACTTTGTCAACAATTGCATCGGGCTGGAACTCGACGGTTCCAAAGCCACGGCCGTGCGGGAAATCGACGGGGGCAAGGAAACCCTGGAGACCAGCCTGCCGCTGATTATCGGAGGCCAGAAGGGCCTGGTGGAAGAGAGCGACCTGCGGATCCCGAATATGCGGGGGATCATGATGGCGCGACAGAAAAAACTCAGCGTGGTTTCCCCTGTCGATATGCAACCGGGAACCGAGGACAAACGCTTTGAGAAACCGGCACCCAAAGGCGAGGTGAAACTCGTGGACCCGGGCGAACTGGACAAACTCGTCGAATTACTCCACAAGGAAGCCAAAGTCATCTAAACCGCCCTGGCGGCATCCCATTCCGGGCGCATCCGCTCAACCAAAAAATTTCGGACATGTCAGTACTCGTATATACAGAAACAGAAAAAGGAAAATTCAAGAAAAATGCCTGGGAAGTGGCCAGCTACGCTGCAGCCCTGGCCGAAAAACTCGGTACCGAGGCGGTAGCCGTTGCCATCAACCCCTCGGATGCCGGGGCGTTGGGCACATACGGTATTTCCCGCGTCCTCGAAGTCAGCGAACCCCGGCTGGAAACCTTTAATGCCCGGGCGGCAGCGGCTGTAGTAAAACAAGCAGCCTCCGGGGCCGGGGCAACCGTAGTCGTGGTCAGTTCCAGCGCCGATGCCCGGTTTATGGCCCCCATTCTGGCCGGGGTCCTCAAGGCGGGATACGCCCCGAACGTCGTTGGCCTGCCCGAGCAGACAGACCCTATCGTGGTCCGCAGGACAGTGTTCAGCAACAAGGGCTTTGCACATACCCAGCTCGACGGCACGCTGGGGATCATCGGGGTGTCGAACAACGCTTTCGGGGCCGTGGAAAAGAACGGGGATGCCACCGTGGAGGCCTTTTCGCCGGAACTTCCCGATTCCCTGTTCAGCACCAAATCGGTTTCCGTGGACAAGGCAACCGACAAGATCGCCATCGCCGATGCGGAAATTGTCGTCTCCGGAGGTCGTGGCCTGAAGGGCCCTGAGAACTGGGGGATGGTTGAAGAACTGGCAGAGGTACTCGGGGCAGCAACCGCCTGCTCCAAACCGGTTTCCGACATGGGGTGGCGGCCCCATAGCGAGCACGTCGGCCAGACCGGGAAGCCCGTGGCCAGCAACCTTTACATCGCCATCGGGATCTCCGGGGCCATCCAGCACCTCGCCGGGGTGAATGCCTCCAAAGTCAAGGTGGTTATCAACAACGATCCGGAGGCGCCGTTCTTCAAGGCCGCCGATTACGGAGTGGTTGGCGACGCCTTTGAAGTCGTACCGGAACTCATCGAAAAATTAAAGGAGTTTAAGGCCGAAAACGCCTAATTTTTGTTAATTTGTCCCTTTAATAGGGCTGTTAAATAACCCGTCCCTGTTGTTTAACAGCCTTTTTTAATTGCGCGAACGATCTATGAGCCTTGTACGGTTGAAAATAAAAGGAATTTCCTATAGTCAAACCCAGAACGGGGCCTATGCCCTGATACTGAACGAGGTGGAGGGAGACCGCAAACTCCCCATCGTAATCGGCGCATTCGAGGCGCAGTCCATCGCGATTGCCCTGGAAAAGGAAATTAAGCCGCCCAGGCCGCTAACCCACGACCTTTTCAAGAATTTCGCAGACCGTTTCGACATTGTGATCAAACAGGTAATCATCCACAAGCTGGTGGATGGCGTTTTCTATTCGAGTATCATCTGCGAACGGGATAAAATCGAAGAAATCATCGATGCCCGTACCAGCGACGCCATCGCCCTGGCCCTGCGGTTCGGGGCGCCCATTTTCACCTACAAGACCATTTTGGACAAAGCGGGTATCTACCTGAAATTTTCTTCCAAGGACAAGGAAAAGGAATCCGGGGACGACAGCATCGTGGTGGATGAAATCCTCCAGGAGAGCGAAGCCGTGGAAATCGATTCCGGGGCCTCGTCGGCCTATAAGGAGATGACCCTCGAGGAGCTCCGGGCCGAACTGGACAAGGCAGTGGCCAGCGAAGACTACG
>CAXQQM010000074.1:0-5675 GCA_964226055.1 Robiginitalea sp.
GCCAACCCTACGATCGCTATTACGAGGATCAGGGACAACACTATTTTTACGACAAGCTCAAACCGCTTTCGGATGTATCCGACCTGGCCCCCGAGGATTTTATCGATTGGGGGAATGATAAAAAGTACGAAAAGGCCATCGGCATAGGAGAATGTGCCGGGGTGGTTATCGACCTGATTTCGACGCTGTTGCTCGAAGCGGAAGAGAAACTGGAAGATGCCCGGAAAGCCCTGGAGGCCGGCAAATGGGCCGCTTCAATTTACTATGCCTACAGTGCGCAGATCCACGCGGCCAAGGCATTGCTGACCTCCGAGGATGTCGCGGTTAATTCCCATGCGGCCATCCTGAAGGATTTTGACACCCACTTTATCGACCAGCCGCGCGGTTTCGGGGCCGGGTCGTTTCACCAGGCGGTATTGCGGATGAACCGCCATGCCCCGGACAGCGATTTTGCCAGTGAATACCTGGAACAGGCGCGCAGCTTCCTTGTGAAAGCTTCTGCCTTCCGCCAAAAAGAACTCAGCCATGCGTCCTGAAGGTACATTTACGGTTATCGGCGCCGGTCCCGGCGACCCGGAACTGATTACACTCAAGGCCCTGCGGGCCCTGGAACAGGCCGACGTGGTGCTCTACGACGCCCTGGTGGCTAAGGAGTTGCTCGATCACGCCCGGGGGGCCGAATGCATTTTTGTCGGGAAACGGAAAGGCTGCGTGGCCTACCGGCAACCCCAGATCAACGACCTGATCGTCGCCCGTGGTATTGGCGGGAAACACGTGGTCCGGCTGAAAGGCGGTGACCCGTTCGTTTTCGGTCGGGGGGCTGAGGAAATGGCCCATGCGGCGGCCCACGGGATGGAGGTTGCCGTGATTCCGGGGATTTCCTCCGGCCTGGCTGTTCCCGCCAGCCAGCACATCCCGGTTACCCTGCGTGGGGTTGCGGAGAGTTTCTGGGTGATTACGGGGACTACCCGGGAGCATGCGCTCAGCGGGGACGTTGCCCTGGCTGCCCGGTCGTCGGCCACCGTGGTGATCCTCATGGGCATGTCCAAACTCGCTGAAATCACCGCGCTCTTCCGGGAAAACGGTAAAGGCGGGACACCGGCTGCTGTCATCCAGGAAGGGACTACGCCCGGGGAACGAATTGCCCTGGGGACCGTGGATTCCATCGCGGGGGAGGTCTCGCGGCTCGGGCTGACGAACCCGGCAATCATCCTGATCGGGGAAACCGTGCGCCACCGGGAACGCACCTGGCCGGCGCGCGCTGAGTCACGGCGCTCGCACCATCCCGGCAAAGCGGTATTTACAAACCCATTGGAAACCCTATAAGCATGGAACGCAATAATCTGTATCCCATCTTCCTGAAATGCCAGACGCTGGACATCCTGATTGTCGGAGGCGGTTTTGTTGCCGAGGAAAAACTGTATTTCCTTACCAAATCCAGCCCGGATGCCCGGGTAACCCTGGTGGCTCCTTTTTTCAGGGAGGACACCCGGAGGCTGGCCGGCGAATTCGGCGCTAAGCTGATCGAATCGGAATACCACCCGGGATACCTGCAGGACCAACACCTGGTGATTGCCACCACGGACAAGCCTGCAGTGAATGAAAAGATTTTCGCAGACTGCCGCCAGCGCCATATCCTGGTTAACGTGGCGGATAACCCGCCCCTCTGTGATTTTTATATGGGTGGAATCGTCACGAAGGGACATGTGAAGATCGCCATCAGCACAAACGGCAAATCACCGACCACGGCCAAACGGCTCCGGCAATTTTTCGAAGCCGTACTGCCGGATGATATCAGCCGGATGGTAGAATACCTGAACGCCTACCGGAAAACCCTGGCCGGGGATTTTGAGGCCAAAGTAAACGAGATGAATGAAGTTACCCGAAAACTGGTAGCACAAAAAACTGAAATTTAGCATGATACAAACCGATATCCTCATCATCGGCGCCGGTCCTACCGGCCTGTTTACCGTATTCGAAGCCGGATTGCTCCAGCTCAAGTGCCACCTGATAGATGCGTTGCCGCAACCCGGCGGGCAGTGTGCGGAGATCTACCCGAAAAAACCCATCTACGATATCCCGGCTTACCCGGAAATCCTCGCGGGCGACCTGGTAGACCGGCTCATGGAACAGATCCGTCCCTTCAACCCCGGTTTTACCCTGGGCGAACGGGCGGAGACCCTCGAGAAACAGGAGGACGGACAGTTTGTGGTGACCAGCAGCCGGGGAACCCGCCACAAAGCGCCTGTAGTGGTTATTGCCGGCGGCCTGGGCTCCTTTGAACCGCGGAAACCCCAGATCGACAACCTCGCCGATTTTGAAGACCGGGGCGTCAGCTATATGGTGCGGGACCCCGAGGTGTTCCGCGACAAAAAAGTCGTCATCGCCGGAGGGGGCGATTCGGCCCTGGACTGGTCCATCTACCTGGCCGATGTGGCCGCAGAGGTGAACCTCGTGCACCGGCGGAATGAATTCCGGGGCGCCCTGGATTCGGTGGAGAAGGCATCGACCCTGGCCGCAGCCGGGAAGATCCGGCTCTTCACGGAGGCTCAGGTCACCAGGCTCTACGGAGACGCCCACCTGGAAGCCGTCGTCGTCTCCTATAACGACCAGGAGCGCGGCGAGTCCTATGTGGAGGCGGATCACTTTATCCCGTTGTTCGGCCTGTCGCCCAAGCTGGGGCCCATTGGGGACTGGGGCCTGGACATCGAGCGGAATGCCATCAAGGTAAACAACGCCTACGATTACCAGACCAATATCCCGGGGGTCTATGCCATCGGGGACGTGAATACCTATCCGGGGAAACTCAAATTGATCCTCTCCGGATTCCACGAGGCGGCTGTCATGTGCCAGAGTGCCTACCAGGTGGTAAACCCCGGCAAACGCTACGTGATGAAGTACACGACGGTGGGCGGGGTCACCGGGTTCGACGGGAGTAAAAAGGAAGCTAAAAAAGAAGTCATTCAGGCCATTGCCTGAGACCTGTTAATTAGTTGGCTTGGCCCGGAACCCTGTAATTTCAGGGGGCCGGGCTTTTTTTTAGGCCTAAAAAAGGGATGGGAATGTTTGCTTTTGAAGCAGGCGTACCGTTACTTTGCAGCTGTTCATTGCCAGCCTGAGCGTTATCGAGAAAGGTGGAGGGAATAGACCCGTTGAAACCTTAGCAACCCTTTACCCCGACCCGGGAAAAGAAGGTGCTACATTCTATCCTGCAGCCCGGTGGTTACCGCACCGGAACACGCTGCCCGGACAGATAACCATTAGCCCCAGCGGCTCATTGTTCCAACACCCTCTTGATTTCGATACGCCTGCCCGGCCTGCCGGCAGGTCAAGCCTGCGATGAACCCAAACAAAACATACCATGCACAACCTGCGCGACTTGCTGACTGAAAGAATCCTGGTACTTGACGGGGCCATGGGGACCATGTTGCAGCGGTACGGCTTTACGGAAGCCGATTACCGGGGAGACCGGTTTGCCGACTGGCCACAGCCGCTGCAGGGCAACAACGACCTGCTTTCCCTGACCCAGCCGGAAGCCCTGGGCGAGATCCACCGCGCCTACCTGGAGGCCGGGGCGGATATCCTGGAAACCAACACCTTCTCGGCAACTTCCGTGGGCATGGCGGATTATGGGATGCAGGAACTCGTGTACGAAATCAACCTGGCTGCCGCTCAGATTGCCAAGCGGGAAGCCGAAGCCGCCACCCGGGCCAACCCGGCGAAACCCCGGTTCGTGGCCGGGAGCCTGGGCCCCACCAACAAAACGGCCAGTATGTCCCCGGACGTGAACGACCCGGGATACCGGGCCATTGACTTTGAAGCCCTGCGGCTGGCCTACCGGGAACAGGCTGCCGGCCTGCTCGACGGGGGGGTGGACCTGTTGCTGGTGGAAACTGTTTTCGATACGCTGAACGCCAAGGCGGCACTTTTTGCCATCGAGGAACTCAAATCGGAGCGGGGGATCGAAACACCGGTGATGGTCAGCGGGACCATTACGGATGCTTCCGGGCGGACCTTGTCGGGACAGACCGCTGAGGCCTTCCTGGAATCGGTATCGCATATCCCCATGCTCTCCATCGGCCTGAACTGCGCCCTGGGGGCTTCCCAGCTGGTGCCCCACCTGGAGGTCCTCTCCTCGCGTGCCGGCGTGGCCGTCTCGGCCCACCCGAATGCCGGGTTGCCCAACGCCTTCGGGGAGTACGACCAGGACCCGGGGCAAATGGCCCGACAGGTACGGGAGTACCTGGAGAAAGGACTGGTCAATATCGTGGGGGGCTGCTGCGGGACCACCCCGGAACACATCCGCGCCCTTGCCGATCTGGTGGCCGAATACAAGCCGCGTCAGATTCCCGCCGATGGGCCGCGGCAGCTGAAACTCGCCGGGCTGGAACCCCTGGTGATTACGCCGGAAAGCAATTTTGTCAATGTGGGGGAACGCACCAATGTGGCGGGTTCCCGGAAATTCCTGCGGCTGGTCAAGGAGGGCAGTTTTGAAGAGGCCCTCGAGATTGCCCGGGACCAGGTGGAAGGGGGTGCCCAGATCATCGACGTCAATATGGACGATGGGCTTATCGACGGGAAGGAAGCCATGGTCAAATTCCTGAACCTGATGCTGGCCGAACCGGATATCGCCCGGGTACCGGTTATGATCGACAGTTCCAAATGGGAAATTATTGAAGCGGGGCTACAGGTGGTCCAGGGCAAAAGTGTGGTCAATTCCATCAGCCTGAAGGAAGGGGAGGCCGTCTTCCTGGACCAGGCCCGGAAAATCCGGCTCTACGGGGCAGCCGTCATCGTGATGGCCTTCGACGAGACCGGGCAGGCCGACAACTACGACAGACGAATCGAAATCGCCGAGCGTTCCTACCGATTGCTTACGGAACAAGCCGGTTTCCCGCCCGAGGATATCATCTTTGACCTGAACATCTTCCCGGTTGCCACCGGCATGGAAGAACACCGGCGGAATGCACTGGATTTTATCGAAGCCACCCGGTGGGTCCGGGACAACCTGCCCCATTGCAGCGTAAGCGGGGGGGTCAGCAACGTTTCCTTTAGCTTCCGCGGGAATACCCCGGTGCGGGAGGCCATGCATTCGGCCTTCCTCTACCACGCCATCCGGGCGGGGATGAATATGGGTATTGTCAACCCCACGTTGCTGGAGGTGTACGACGATATCCCGAAGGAATTGCTGACGTATGTGGAGGATGTGTTGCTCGACCGCCGGGACGACGCCACCGAGCGCCTGTTGGAGTATGCGGAAACCGTGCAGGGGACGCAGAAAGACCGCAAAGCCGATATGAGCTGGCGGGAGGCCCCGCTGCAGGACCGGATCACCCGGGCCCTGGTCAAGGGGATCGACCAGTTCATCGAGGCAGATGTGGAGGAGGCCCGCCAAGCGGCCGGGAAACCCATCGAGGTAATCGAGGGCCACCTGATGACCGGGATGAACGTGGTGGGCGACCTTTTCGGAAGCGGGAAGATGTTCCTGCCCCAGGTGGTCAAATCCGCCCGGGTGATGAAAAAAGCCGTGGCCTACCTGACCCCCTTTATAGAGGAGTCCCGGGCGGCGGACCCCGGCAGTAAACAGGCGGCCGGCAAGGTCCTGATGGCAACTGTCAAAGGAGATGTTCACGATATTGGCAAAAATATCGTCAGCGTAGTCCTCGCCAGATCGG
>CAXQQM010000075.1:0-23286 GCA_964226055.1 Robiginitalea sp.
ATACCCAGGACGAGGACGTGCTTTACGTACTGAACGTGCGTTACCACAAGTCGTCGGACGGGGGCAAGACTTTTGAAACCTTCAACGCGCCCCACGGCGACCACCACGACCTCTGGATTGCACCCGAGGACCCGCAACGGATGATCATCGGGGACGACGGCGGCGCCCAGGTCTCCTACGACGGGGGCACCACCTGGAGCACCTATTACAACCAGCCCACAGCACAGTTCTACCGGGTAACCACCGACAACGCCTTCCCCTACCGGATTTACGCGGCCCAGCAGGACAATTCCACGGTCCGCATCCGCCACCGTTCGGACGGCTTTGGCATCGGGGAGGAAGACTGGGAACCGACGGCCGGGGGCGAATCGGCCCACATTGCCGTAGACCCGGAAAACGACGACATTGTCTATGGGGGCAGCTACGGCGGCTTCCTGACCCGCGTGAACCACGACGCCCAAACCGTGCGCGCCATCAACGTCTGGCCGGACAACCCGATGGGGTACGGGGCCGAGGGGATGAAGTACCGCTTCCAGTGGAACTTCCCGATCATCTTCTCCCGCCACGACCCAAACAAACTCTACACCTTTTCGAACCACGTGCACATGAGCACGGATGAGGGGCAGAGCTGGGAACTCCTGAGCCCGGACCTCACCCGGAACGATCCCGACAAGCTGGTCTCCAGCGGCGGGCCTATCACCCAGGACAACACCGGTGTGGAGTATTACTGTACGATTTTTGCCGCCAACGAAAGCCCGCTTAAGGAGGGCCTCCTCTGGGTGGGTAGCGACGACGGCCTGATCCACATCTCCCGGGACGGGGGACAGAACTGGGAGAACGTCACCCCGCCGAATATGCCGGAGTGGAGCATGGTCAACAGCATCGACCCCTCCTATTTCGATGAGGGTACGGCCTACGTGGCGGCCACCCGCTACAAGCTCGGGGATTTTAAGCCCTACCTGTACAAGACCACCGATTACGGCCAGAGCTGGACGGAGATCACCAGCGGCATCGACCCGGAGCACTTTACCCGGGTAGTCCGCGAAGACCCGAAGCGCAAAGGCCTGCTCTACGCGGGTACCGAGACGGGCATGTATATCTCTTTTGACGACGGGGCATCCTGGAAACCTTTCCAGCTGAACCTCCCCGTGGTACCGATCACCGACCTGACCATCAAGGACAACAACCTGATCGTGGCCACCCAGGGGCGGAGCCTCTGGATCCTGGACGACCTGACGGTCCTGCACCAGCTGGACGATGCCAAGCGGTCTGCCTCGAGCATCCTCTACAAGCCCAAGGATGCTTACCGCACCAAGGGCGGGGCGCGGACCAACCCATCGCTTACCGAGGGGCAGAACCACCCCAATGGGGTAATTACCCACTTCTATATGAAGGATTTCAGCGAGAAGGACAGCGTGGCCCTGACCTATACGACGATGGCCGGGGATACCCTGGCGAACTTCAGCACCTATGCGTCTGAAAACGACAAAAAGCTGAAGGTGGAAAAAGGCGGCAACACGCATGTCTGGGACACTGAGGGCAAGGGGGCCGAGCGCCTGCCCGGCATGATCCTCTGGTGGGCTAACCTCAGCGGGCCCAAGGCGGTACCCGGCAGTTACCAGGTACACCTGACCGCTAACGGGGAGACCCAATCCCAGCCATTCCGGATCGTCCCGGATCCGCGGGCCGAGGCAACGGTGGCCGACATGCAGAAACAGCACGACTTTATCACGGCGGTCAACGAGACGGTAGACCGGGCCCACCAGTCTATCAAAAAGATCCGGAAGGTGAACGACCAGCTGGACGCCTTTATGAAGCAGTATAAGGGCAATGAAGCGACGGAAGACCTGGTGGAAAAGGCGAAGGAGATGAAGGAGGGCTTTGGCGAGATCGAAAAAGCGCTCTACCAGACCCAGAACCGCAGTGGGCAGGATCCGCTGAACTTCCCGATCCGCCTGACCAACAAACTCGCACACCTGAATTCCCTGGTGAGCCTGGACGATTTCCCGCCCACCGAGCAGGATATTGCCGTGCAGCAGGAACTCAGCCGGGAGATCGAAACCCAGCTAAACGCCTTCGACAAAATGGTCGACGAGGAAATCACTGCCTTCAACAAGGCCTTCAATGACCTGAACCTAAACTATCTTTTTATCGAAGAGTAGTTTGTTTTTTGAGTTACACGAAGAAAAACCCCGCGGCTTGCGCCCGGGGTTTTTTAATTTGAAAATTTGCCGGTTTGAAGATTTGAAAATGGGGTATCGCGCCATCCCGGCGAGTTGGATTGTACCGGCTGGTTCGCTTTCCTCCTTGGAATTCGTCAGTGCTTAACCATTGGCAAAAAGTCGCATTGCCAAATTGACTCATTAACAAATTGGCAAATTCTCAAATTTCCAAATTCATCAACTCCTCAATCTCCTCCACCTCAATCGGGATGTCCGCCATCAGGTTCAGCGGCTCGCCCTTTTCCCGGATCACCACGTCGTCTTCCAGGCGGATGCCGAAGCCCTCTTCGGGCACGTAGATGCCGGGTTCCACGGTAAAGACCATGTTGGGCTGCATGGGGGTTTTCAGCGCCCCGTAGTCGTGGGTGTCCAGGCCGATGTGGTGGCTGGTGCCGTGCATAAAGAATTTTTTATAGGCCGGTTTGTCCGGGTCCTCGTTCTGGACATCTGCCTTGTCCAGCAGGCCCAGGCCCAGGAGCTCGGAGGTCATCAGCTTGCCCACCTCCTTGTGGTATTCCGCCCAGAGCGTCCCGGGCACCAGCATTTTGGTAGCCTCCTTCTTGACGTTCAGCACGGCGTTGTACACCTGCTTCTGCCGGTCCGAAAAGCGGCCGCTCACCGGGATGGTCCGCGTCATGTCACTGGAATAATTGGCGTATTCGGCCCCCACGTCCATCAGGATCAGCTCCCCTTCCCGGCACTGGTTTTTATTCTCCACATAGTGCAGCACGTTGGCGCTGTTGCCCGAGGCGATAATGGGCGTATAGGCGAAGCCGCGGGAGCGGTTCCGGATGAATTCGTGCAGGAATTCCGCCTCGATCTCGAATTCCCAGACGCCCGGACGGACAAAGCCGAGCACGCGGCGGAAGCCCTTTTCGGTAATCCCGCAGGCGGTTTGCATCAGGTCGATTTCCTCGGGTTCCTTGACTCCCCGGATCTCCTGCAGGATCGGGTTGCTCTTGGCCACCTTGTGGGCCGGGAATTTCCGTTTGGTCGCGTGGATGAACCGGTCTTCCCGGGTCTCGGTTTCCACGGCCTGCCGGTAGTGTTCGTTGGTGTTGAAGTAGATGGTGTGCGCCTCGGTCATCAGGTCAAAAAAGACCTTGTCGAAATCCTGGAGCCAGTACACCGTGCGGATACCCGAGGTGGCAAAGGCCCGGTCCTTGGTGAGTTTTTCGCCTTCCCAGACGGCGATGTGGTCGTTGGTCTCCCGCAAAAAGAGGATTTCCCGGTGTTTCGGGTCGATGGCGTCCGGGAACAGCAGCAGGATGGATTCCTCCTGGTCCACCCCGGAGAGGTAGAAGATGTCCGGGGCCTGGCGGAAAGGCATCGTGCTGTCCGCCCCGATTGGATATACGTCGTTGGAGTTAAAAACGGCCAGGCTGCCGGGCTGCATCTTCGCCATGAACTTCTGGCGGTTCCTTGTGAAAAGCCCGGAATCGATCGGGTGGTATTTCATAGGTATTTCGGTTTGCCCAAAGGTAGGGATTCGCGGGGGTGGGAACAAAAATTCGGCAGGCGGGAACAAAAATTCGGGGGGCGAAGATTCCGGGTGGTCGGGACAAAAAAAGGGGGCTTTGAAAAGCCCCCGAGGTGTGGTTGGTTGGTTAGTTGCTATTAGAAGCAGGATATGCGATATTTGGTCTTCCGGGAGCTGTCCTGAAAGCGGGCAATGTTCATTGAACAGGTGTCGCGCTTTTTTGGTAGATTCGTCCGAAAAGAGGAATAAATTAACAATTTTTTAGGCACCCGTGCAACTGTTTTGTGTGAAAATCACACATTGCAGGGGGAATCCTACAAGTAAAACCAACCCGCACAAATGAAGATTTTCCGTACCCTTGCCGCCTGCCTGGCGACCCTGCCGCTACTGGCCCAAACCCCCGCCACCGATGCCTCCGTCGTGCAACAGGCCCTGGAGCAAAAAGCACAAATGGCCAACGCTTCCAAAGTGGCCAACCTCCGTTTGGAGAATATCGGCCCAAGCGTGATGAGCGGCCGCGTCGTGGACCTGGCCGTCAACCCGGACAACCCGGTGGAATTCTATGTGGCCTACGCCTCGGGCGGCCTCTGGCACACCGACAATAACGGGACAAGTTTTACCCACATTATGGACAACGCCCCCACGCAGAACCTCGGGGCGGTAGCCGTACACTGGCCCTCCGGCACCATCTGGGTGGGGACGGGCGAAAACAACGCCTCCCGGTCGTCATATGCGGGGATCGGCCTGTACAAATCCACAGACGGGGGGGAGAGCTGGGACTTTGCCGGCCTGCCGGATTCCCACCATATCGGCCGGATCGTCATCCACCCGGAGAACCCGGACGAAGTGGTGGTGGCCGTGGCGGGACACCTCTACTCGGACAACGAGGAACGGGGTATCTACAAGACTACGGACGGGGGCGCCAGCTGGCAGCGGACACTGTTTGTGGACGACAAAACCGGGATGATCGACCTGGTAGCCGCCCCGGGGCGGCCGGAGGTCCTCTTTGCCGCCTCCTGGCAACGCGACCGGAAGGCCTGGAACTTTGATGGCAGCGGCCCGGGGACGGGTATCTATAAAAGCATTGACGGGGGCGATAACTGGAATTTGATGACCGCCGAAGGCAGTGGGTTCCCCACGGGGAAAGGTGCTGGGCGAATCGGCCTGGCCGCCTTCGACCACCAGGTGGTCTATGCCGTCATCGACAACCAGGACCGGCGTCCCGAAGAGGCGGGCGACGCGGAGGAGGAGGAAGGGCTCACCAAGGACGATTTCAAATCGATGTCTGCCTCCCAGCTCCTGGCCCTGGACAATGGCGAATTAAATGAATTCCTGAAGACGAACGGCTTCCAGGAAAAGTACCGGGCGGAAAACGTCAAGCAGCTGGTGCGGAGCGGCTCGGTGAAACCGGCAGACCTGGCCTCCTACCTGGAGGACGCAAACTCCCTGCTCTTTGACACCCCGGTGATCGGGGCGGAGGTGTACCTTTCCGAAGACGGGGGGCGTACCTGGTCGCGGACCCACGAGGGCTATATCGACGACCTGTTTTACAGCTACGGCTATTACTTCGGGCAGATCCGGGTGGCCCCGTACGACCGGGAGCAAATCTACCTGGCCGGCGTCCCGCTGATCCGGTCGGCAGACGGGGGCAAGACCTTTGAGGCGATAGACGGGGACAACGTACACGCCGACCACCATGCGCTCTGGATCAACCCGGAGAAGGAGGGCCACCTGGTCAACGGGAACGACGGGGGCATCAACATCACCTACGACTACGGGGAGCACTGGATCAAGAACAACTCCCCGTCCGTGGGGCAGTTCTACGCCATTGCAGTAGACCACGAGGACCCCTACAACGTGTACGGCGGCCTGCAGGACAACGGGGTGTGGAAAGGGGCCCACAACGCCGGCGAATCGGACGGGTGGCACCAGAGCGGCCGGTACCCCTGGGAGATGCTCCTGGGTGGGGACGGCATGCAGGTGGTGGTCGACCGCCGCAATTCGGATATCGTCTACACAGGCTTCCAGTTCGGGAATTATTTCCGCCTGGACCTCGGGGCGGACAAGCGTACCTACATCCAGCCGAAACACGAACTGGGGGAATCGCCTTATCGCTTCAACTGGCAGACACCCATCCTGCTTTCGCCCCACAACCAGGACATCCTTTACCTGGGGGGCAACAAACTGCACCGGTCCATGAACCAGGGTGACGACTGGACGGCCATCTCAGACGACCTGACCCGGGGCGGGAAAAAGGGGAACGTCGCCTACGGCACGCTGACCACCGTTTCGGAATCGCCCTTCCAGTTTGGATTGCTCTACACGGGCAGCGACGACGGGCTCGTACATGTGAGTAAAAACGGGGGCGGCTCCTGGCAGCAAATCTCCGGCAGTTTCCCGGAAGACTTATGGGTGAGCCGCGTGGCGGCCTCCTCCCACAAAAAGGAACGGGTGTATGTGACACTGAACGGTTACCGCTGGGACGACTTTACCCCCTATGTGTACGTGAGCGAGGATTACGGGGCCACCTGGAAATCCCTGGCCAACGGCTTGCCGGCCTCCCCGGTAAACGCCTTGGTGGAAGACCCGAAAAACGAGAACCTGCTCTTTGTGGGTACGGACAACGGGCTCTACGCCAGCCTGGACCGGGGCGCTACCTGGGAACTCATGCAAAACGGGCTGCCGAACGTGGCCGTGCACGACCTGGTGATCCAGCCCGAGGCGGGCCACCTGCTGGTGGGCACCCATGGCCGGAGCATCTACAAGGCGGACATCGGCGCCCTGGAGGCGCTCCCGGCCCAGGACCTCTCCGATCCCCTGGTGGTCTTTGACCTGCCGGAGATCCGTCACTCCTCCCGCTGGGGGAATACGCGCTCCAGCTGGGGCGATCCCAACACGCCGGGCCTGGACATCGAGTTCTTTGCCCAGTCGCCGGGGACGGTGCAGGCGCGTATCCTGAGCATGGACGGCACCGTGGTAAGCGAGTCGGAGCTCGAGGCCGACGCCGGGCTGAACATCCTCTCCTACGACCTGGCCTTCAGCAAGGAGGGCAAGAGCGACTTCCTGAAAAAGAACAAGGTGCCGCTGAAAACAGCCGGCAACGGAAAGACCTACCTGCCGGAAGGCACCTACCAGGTGGAACTCCAGCAGGGCAAAACCAAGGTGAGCAAGGAATTCAAAATCAAATAAACTGCCCATGGAACTCTCCCTGAGCATCCCGGCCCTGCTTTTCCCGGCCATCTCCCTGAGCATGCTTGCCTACAATGCCCGCTACCTGGCGATTGCCGCCCTGATACGGCAGTTGCACGGGCAGTTCCGGGAAACCCAGGCAGCCCCGCTTGAAAAACAGATCGGGTCCCTGAAACGCCGGTTGCGCATCATCAAGGACATGCAGTCCACGTCCATTGCCAGTTTCTTGCTGGCCGCCATCAGCATGTTCCTGATCTATGTGGAGCTCCGGCTCTGGGCCAATGGCATTTTCGGGTTGAGCCTGATTTTCCTGATGGTTTCCCTGATCCTTTCGCTCTGGGAAGTGCGGCTTTCCACCCGGGCCCTGGAGATCCAGCTGCGGGATATGGGCACGTAAAGCCAGGACGCTAGGAGCCATGGGCAGGTGAAGCTTCGGCGCCGTGGGATTTAGGCCGCTTATTCCCGCGCGGCCTGCATCCGGGGGTTGCCACCCGGCAGTGCCGGCGGTTTTAACAAGTCTTTGACCCGGGATTCCCCGGAATTGGCCGATATTTGGGGCTTTCTGATTGCAACCTGCCATGTCTTTTCCCCAGTCCCGTCCGAACGCCCCGAAACCGGCTGACACTTCCTCCACACAGGGAGGCCGGTCCGCCATGCCAAACCCGGAAACCACCCGCCGAAAAAAACAGGCCAACACACTCAGGATCTTCCGGAAAATCCACCGCTATACGGGGGCCTGCCTCTTTGCCGTCTTCTTTTTTATCGCCGTCAGCGGCCTGCTGCTGGGGTGGAAAAAACACTCGGGGGATGCGATCCTGGCTAAGACCCGCACCGGCAGCACCACCGACCTGGCCCGCTGGAAATCCCTGTCGGAACTCCGGGATAACGCGGTGGCTTATTACCGGGACTCCCTCCAGGCGCAGGGAGCCTTTGAGGTGGACCGCATGGACGTGCGTCCGGACAAGGGGGTGGTGAAATTCACCTTTACCCCGGGATTCCGGGGCCTGCAACTCGACGGGGCTACCGGGAAGGTGCTGTATGTGGAAACGCGGCGGAGCGACTTTATCGAAAAACTGCACGACGGTTCCCTGGTAGACCTTTGGCTGGGCCTTGACAACGGGGCGTTCAAGCTGTTCTACACCTCCCTGGCCGGAGTGGCCCTGCTGGTGTTTACCATCACCGGGTTCTGGCTCTGGTACGGGCCCAAACGCATGCGGCGGGCCGCGCGGAAGTAAATTCCGGACCCCCTTTGGACCGCTGGCTCCTACCCTTCTTTAAAACGATTCTAAAATGGTTGGCCCCCGGCGGCAAAGTTTGTTAAAACGGCGCCTGTAAGCTATTTTTGTAGGGCTTTACTAAACCCAACTGAAATGAGCGGATTCGCTAGTTCTTCTATAGCCCGGAAGGTCGTCATGGCGCTCTCGGGCCTTTTTTTGGTCCTCTTCCTGGCCCAGCACGCCACCATCAACCTCAGCTCGGTGGTGAGCCCGGAGACCTTTAATCAATGGTCGCACTTTATGGGGTATAATGCCGTGGTGCAGTTTATCCTGCAACCCATCCTGATTGCAGGGGTCATCGTGCATTTTGTGATGGGGATCGTCCTGGAGATCCAGAACAACCGCGCCCGTAAAATCAAATACGTGAAATTCAAGGGCAGCGCGAATGCGCCCTGGGTTTCCCGCAACATGATCCTCACCGGCCTGGTGGTGCTCGCCTTTCTGGGGCTGCACTTCTACGATTTCTGGGTACACGAGATGGCCTACAAATACGTGGAGGCACGGCCCGAGGATCCGACGCGCTACCACGCGGAGACCGTCGAGAAATTCGAGCCCATCTGGCGCACGGTCATCTACGTGGTGAGCTTTGTGCTCCTGGCGCTCCACCTCTGGCACGGCTTCGCGTCCTCTTTCCAGAGCATGGGGGTCAACAACAAGTACACCCCGGCGATCCGTAATTTCACCCGGCTTTACGCCATCGTGGTGCCGCTGATCTTTATCTTCATCGCCCTCTACCATCATTTTAATCCGATAACGCACTCATAATATGGCAACCCTGGATTCCAAAGTCCCCTCCGGCCCGCTGGCCGAAAAGTGGACAAAGCACAAGAACGAGATCAATCTGGTCAACCCGGCCAACAAGCGGAATATCGATATTATCGTCGTCGGGACCGGCCTGGCCGGCGGGGCGGCAGCTGCCACCCTGGCGGAACTCGGGTACAACGTCAAGACCTTCTGCTACCAGGATTCCCCCCGTCGGGCGCACAGCATCGCGGCCCAGGGCGGGATCAATGCAGCCAAGAACTACCAGGGCGACGGGGACAGCCCCTACCGCCTGTTTTACGATACCATCAAAGGGGGCGACTACCGCTCCCGGGAAGCCAACGTCTACCGGCTGGCCGAAGAGTCCGTGAACATCATCGACCAGTGTGTGGCCCAGGGGGTCCCATTTGCCCGGGAATACGGCGGGCTCCTGGATAACCGCTCCTTTGGGGGGGTACTCGTATCCCGGACGTTTTACGCCAAGGGGCAGACCGGCCAGCAACTGCTGCTGGGCTGCTATGCGGCCATGAACCGGCAGATCAACCGGGGCAAGATCCGGCCCTACAACCGGCACGAAATGCTGGACCTCGTACTGGTGGACGGCAAGGCCCGGGGCATCATCGCCCGCGACCTGGTAACCGGGGAGATTGAGCGGCACAGCGCCCACGCCGTGGTGCTGGCATCCGGCGGGTACGGCAATGTCTTCTACCTCTCCACGAATGCGATGGGGAGCAACGTAACGGCTGCCTGGCGAGCCCACCGGCGGGGAGCCTATTTTGCAAACCCCTGCTTTACGCAGATCCACCCCACCTGTATCCCGGTTTCCGGCGACCACCAGTCCAAGCTCACGCTCATGTCCGAATCCCTGCGGAACGACGGACGGATCTGGGTGCCCAAACGCAAAGAAGACGCCGAGGCGATCCGCGCCGGGAAACTCAAGCCCACCCAGCTCGCAGAAGAGGACCGCGATTACTACCTGGAGCGCCGCTACCCGGCCTTTGGGAACCTGGTCCCCCGGGACGTGGCATCCCGCGCCGCCAAGGAGCGGTGCGATGCGGGCTACGGGGTAAATAAGACCGGCGAGGCTGTTTACCTGGATTTTGCCGCTGCCATTGAGCGGTATGGGGAGGAAAAAGCCTATTCATCGGGCATCAAGGACCCGGATAAAGAGACAGTGACCAAATTGGGCAAGGAAATCATCGCTGCCAAATACGGGAACCTCTTCCAGATGTACGATAAGATCGTAGACGAGAACCCCTACGATACACCGATGATGATCTACCCGGCCGTCCACTACACCATGGGCGGGCTTTGGGTGGATTACAATTTGCAAACCACCATCCCGGGCTGCTACTGCGCCGGGGAGGCAAATTTCAGCGACCACGGGGCCAACCGCCTGGGCGCCTCCGCCCTGATGCAGGGGCTGGCCGATGGGTATTTTGTGTTGCCCTATACGATCGGCGACTACCTCTCCGATGACATCCGTACCGGGCCGATCGCGACGGACAGCGAAGCCTTCGACAAGGCCGAGGCCGACGTGCGCTCCCGCCTAGAGCGCCTGCTGAAAGCCAACGGCACGAAATCCGTGGATTACTACCACAAGAAGCTCGGCAAGATCATGTGGAACAAGTGCGGGATGTCCCGGAATGCCCAGGGCCTTAAGGAGGCCATCGAAGAGATCGCCGCCCTGCGGAAGGAGTTCTACGAAAACGTCCGGGTACCCGGCAGCATGGACGAGACAAACCCCGAGCTGGAAAAAGCCGGGCGCGTAGCCGATTTCCTGGAACTCGGCGAACTCTTTGCCAAGGATGCCCTGCACCGGAACGAATCGTGCGGCGGGCACTTCCGGGAAGAATACCAGACTCCGGAAGGGGAAGCCCTCAGGGACGACGAGAATTTCAAATTCGTCTCCGCCTGGGAATACAAAGGGGAACCCAAGGACGCCGTGCTCCACAAGGAGGATCTGGTGTTTGAGAATATTGAGTTGAAAACACGGAGCTATAAGTAATTTGGCAATTTGAAAATTTGCCGATTTGAAAATTTGATAAAATCGCTATGAATTTACTACTGAAAATTTGGCGGCAGAAAGACGCCGACTCCAAGGGCAAGATGGTGGATTACCCCATCAGCGGCATCGAGGGGGACATGTCTTTCTTGGAAATGCTGGACGTATTGAACCAGCAACTCATCGACAAGGGGGAGGAGCCCGTGGTGTTTGACCACGACTGCCGCGAGGGTATCTGCGGTTCCTGTTCCCTGCAGATCAACGGGGAGCCCCACGGGCCCGACCGGCTGATTACTACCTGCCAGCTGCACATGCGGAAATTCAATGACGGGGATACGATCGTCATCGAGCCCTTCCGCGCCACGGCCTTCCCGGTCATCAAGGACCTGATGATCGACCGGACAGCCTTTGACCGCATCCAGCAAGCCGGGGGCTATATCTCGGTGAATACCTCCGGGAACACCGTGGATGCCAACGCGATCCCGATTGAGAAAGACGATGCGGACGCCTCCTTCAACGCAGCGACCTGCATCGGATGTGGGGCCTGTGTGGCCGCCTGTAAAAATGCGAGCGCCATGCTGTTTACCTCGGCCAAGGTATCCCAGTTTGCCCTGCTGCCCCAGGGACGGGTGGAGGCCACCGAACGCGTCCAGAACATGGTCCGACAGATGGACCTGGAAGGCTTCGGCAATTGTACGAACACGGGTGCCTGCGAAGTGGAATGCCCCAAGGGGATTTCCCTGGAGAACATCGCCCGGATGAACCGGGAGTACCTCTCAGCGACCACCGAAGGATAACACGGATTTTCAGGAATCAATCAAACCCCTGCCATGCGGCGGGGGTTTTTTTATTTCCCATGGGCAGGTGATATACCAAGGGCGGATGTCATCCCCAGGGCAGGTGTCATCCCCAGAGCAGGTGTCATCCCCAGGGCAGATGTTAAAGGAACTTAACAGGTCGGGCCCGGGATTTATAAGGGCTTTAACGGAGATTCCGGGGGCTATCGGCTATATTAAAGAGTGAAACGAAAGATGAACCAATAAAACATACGCAACATGAAGAAGATAGCCATACTAGCTACGAATGGATTTGAGGAAAGCGAATTAAAATCCCCGAAAGAAGCGATGGAAGCCGAAGGTTTCCAGGTCGATATAGTCAGCCCGGCATCCGGATCCATCAAAGGATGGTCCGACGGAAACTGGTCGAACAGCTATACAGTGGACAGGACGCTGGACCAGGTGGATGCCAAAGACTATAATGCACTGGTACTGCCCGGCGGCGTATACAACCCGGACCAGTTGCGCGTGAATGAAGACGCATTGCTGTTTGTCCGCGATTTCTTTAAACTGAAGAAGCCCGTGGCGGCCATTTGCCACGCCCCACAAATCCTGATCAGTGCGGGCGTCGTAGAAGGACGTACACTCACCTCCTATAAATCGATCAAGGACGACCTGATCAACGCAGGCGCAACCTGGAAAGACCAGGCGGTAGTTGTGGACGAAGGTTTCGTAACCAGCCGCAACCCGGATGACCTGCCCGCCTTCAACAATAAAGTGATCGAAGAGATCCGTGAAGGCAAGCACGAAGAACAGCACGCCTGATAACTGATGAATTCCCCCAACCCCCGGCCCATTGCCGGGGGTTTTTTTATACATTTATTTCTATGAAACTACCTTTTAAGTCGAAACTCCCCGATCTGGAACCCTCCATTTTCGGCGTGATGAACCGGATTGCCCAGGAATCCGGGGCCCTGAACCTCGCCCAGGGGTTCCCGGATTTCGGTGCCGACCCGGAACTCATCCGCCTGCACAGCCAGGCCCTGGAGGAGGGATATAACCAGTATGCGCCCATGTCGGGCATCTATTCGCTCCGGGAAACCATTGCCGAAAAGACGGAAACCCTCTACGGGGCCGGCTACCACCCGGAAACTGAGGTCACGGTAACGGCCGGGGCCACCCAGGCCCTTTATACAGCCATTGCCGCCACCATCCGCCCCGGGGACGAAGTGATCATCTTCAAGCCGGCTTACGACCATTACGAGCCTTCGGTGAAGGCCCACGGCGGGGAACCCGTCCTCCTGCAACTACAGGCTCCGGATTTCCGGATCGACTGGGTGGCCTTCGATGCCGCCCTGACCGTCTCCACCAAGATGGTCATCATCAATACCCCGCATAACCCGAGCGGGACCGTGCTTTCCCGGGAGGATATGGAAATGCTGGAAACCCGGCTTCGGGGGACGAATATCCTTGTGCTGAGCGACGAGGTATACGAACACCTGGTCTTTGACGGGCAGGAACACCAAAGCGTCGCCCGCTTCCCGGGCCTCCGGGAACGGGCATTTGTCTGCGCCTCCTTTGGGAAAACCTTCCATATCACCGGGTGGAAAACGGGGTACTGCCTGGCCCCGGAACTATTGATGCGGGAATTCCGGAAAATCCACGAATTTGCGATTTTCTGCGTGAGCCACCCGGCCCAGCGGGCCCTGAAAGCCTACCTGGAAAGCCCGGAACACTACCTGGAACTCAACGATTTTATGCAGCGCAAACGCGATCTCTTCCTGGAGGCTGTGGCCGGCTCCCGTTTTACGTTTACACCTGCAGCAGGCACCTATTTCCAGCTGCTGGGGTACCAGGACATCAGCGAGGCCCCGGATACGGAATTCGCCGAATCGCTGGCCCGGGAAAAGGGCCTTGCCGGCATCCCGATTTCCGTATTTAACCGGAACCGGCAGGACAACAAGCAACTGCGTTTCTGTTTTGCTAAAAAAGATGAGACGCTCAAACGCGCGGGGGAGATCCTGAGCCAGGTCTGAAGGTTTCGGGATGTCGCATCCCCGAAAATCGCATTGCCGTAAATCGCATCCCCAGAAATTACATTGCCGCAAATCGCATCCGGGCAAACCGCATCCCCCAAGGATGCCGCGCACAGGAACTGCAGCCTGTCGGGCGGGCCGCCTTAAATCCCCTCAAAAACTTTCCCCACAAATTCCCCGATGCCGGAGGGTTCCAGCCAGCGAAGGACCATCACCAGGTCTTGTTCCGGGCAAACGACGATAAAGTTCCCGCCGAACCCGGCCGCGTAAAAGACGGACTCGGGGACCCCTTCCCATTGCCGGCTGCCCGGCCGGTTCAGCCACCACATAAACCCGTAATTCGGGTTGGGGGCCGAAGGCGCAACGGCCTGTTCAATCCACCCCGGGCTGAGCAGTTGCTCCCCCTGCCAGCGGCCGTCAGACAGGAAGAGGAGGCCAAAGCGGGCCATATCCTCCGCGCTGATAAAAATCCCGCCGCCGGAATGCCCGCCGCCGGTAACCGATTGCATCTTCAGCCCATCCACCACGGTCCAGGCGTGGTCGTAGCCAAACCAGCGCCAGGTGCTGGAGGCCCCGATGGGGTCCATCAATTCTTCCTTGAGCACCCGGGGCAGCGGTTGCCGCCAGAGGTGCGTAAGTGCATAGGCCAGCACGTTCACGCGCACGTCGTTGTATTCCATGACGGTACCCGGGGTGCGGAGCTCCCGGTGTTTCCAATCGTCGATCCCGCCATCGCGGGGCGGTCGGTCCGCCCAGTCGTGCAGGCCCCAGAGGCTGCCGGTCCAGTCCGAATTTTGTTGCAACAGGTGCGACCAGGTAATGCCCGAGTTGTGTTCGCCCTCAAAGGTCCCGTCCCAGATATACTCCGAGACCGGGTCGTCCACCGAGCGGAGCAGGCCCCGGTCGGCAGCCAGGCCCGCCACCGTGGACAGGAAGCTCTTGGTGACGCTGAAGGTCATGTCCACCCGGAAGGTATCCCCCCAGGAGGCCACCACGTACCCGTTTTTCAGGATCAGGCCGGCGGGGCCGCCCCGCTTTTTCACGGGCCCGAGCAATTCGTGGTAGGGCTCCCGTTCAAATCCCTCCAGGATCGCCCGGCGCAGGTCGCGGGGCCCCGTGTATTCATTGGCCTGGGCAAAGGCCACTGCCTCTGCGATGGCCGCCTCATCCAATTCGAGGGATTGCGGGGAGCGGGTTTCCCAATCGGCCCCCCGTTGCGGGTAGTAATAACCCGCCTGGGCAGTTGCCACAGGGGCTGCGAGGATCAGGAGGAGAAAACAAATTGCACTGCGCATATCTTTTATTTTTTGGTTGTGTTTCCGGCTGCTGGTCCGCGGCCCGGGGCACGCCTATCCGAATCCTGCAGGTCCAGCCGCATGAGCCAGTCCCATTGCCGGTCGTTGCCGATATCGTAAGGGTGTTTCCCAAAAGTAACAAAACCCTGCCGCTCGTAGAAGGCGATCGCCCTCGGGTTGTGTTCCCAGACGCCGAGCCAGAGGAAAGTTTTCCCCGCTTCACGCGCCTGGCCGCAAATCCATTCGAGCATGCGGGCGCCGATCCCCCGGCCCTGGTTCCCGGACAGCACATAGATGCGCTCGATTTCCATGCCGTCGGGTTCCCGGAGATCGGTTTGCGCCTCGCCGGTATTCAGCTTGAAATAGCCCACGAGTTCCCCTTTACTCCGGACAAAGTAGAAGTGCATGCCCGGGTGGCGCAGTTCGGTACTGAGTTGGTCGCGGCTGAAGGCTTTCTTCAGGTAGGCGGCAAAATCCTCCGGGTTGTTCTGGGCTTCGAAGGCGCGGGAGAAGGTGGAAATGGAGACGTCCCGGAGCACGTCCAGGTCGGCGGGGGTACACCGGATGAAATCGAGCGGTTCCACGCCCTAAAGATACAGATTTCATCACCCGGGGTCCAGGCCGGGAAGCCCCCGGGTACCATTCTTAAAAAAGGCCAGGCTGCCAGCCATAGAAAAAGCCCCTCGGAAGGGGCTTTCTTGGCAGGTTGTTTAGTTAGGCTTTTCGGCTTCAGCCTCAAAGCATGAACAACTTCTTGGTGAGCAGGATCAGGCCGCTGACAAAGTCGTTGCGGTAAACCTGTATTTCCTCCTGCGGGGGCCTTTGGTTAATTTGGGACTCCATAGGTTATTTCGGTTAGCGAGACTTTGATTGGGGAAAAAGGCTCAGATGCATATTCGAATATACCTGATTTCCTGCGTCGCACACAGGAATTGTTGTGAAGGTCCGGGATGTTGTTGTAAAAAAATACTTCAGGGTTGCGCGATCGACGAACGGCATGCCCGGCGGACGATGGCCCCGGGGCTAGAGTTGCATTTCCGGTACGTGCTCCGGCACCACCAGGCGGCCCAAAGTAGCTTTGCGGATTTCGTCTACGGAAACGCCGGGGGCCCGCTCCTGGAGCAGGAAGCCCTGGTCGGTGACCTCCAGAACGGCCAGGTTTGTGACAATCTTCCGGACGCAACCCACCCCGGTAAGCGGCAGGGTACACTGCCTGAGGAGTTTTGATTGCCCGGCCTTGTTGGTGTGCATCATCGCGACGATGATATTCTCGGCGGAAGCCACCAGGTCCATGGCGCCGCCCATCCCCTTAACCATCTTGCCGGGGATTTTCCAGTTGGCGATATCCCCGTTGTCCGCCACCTCCATGGCGCCGAGGATCGTCAGGTCCACATGCTGGCCCCGGATCATCGAAAAGCTCAGGGCCGAATCGAAAAAGGACGCGCCGGGCAGGGCGGTTATAGTCTGTTTCCCCGCATTGATCAGGTCGGCATCCTCCTCCCCCTCGTAGGGAAACGGCCCCATCCCCAGGATGCCGTTCTCGCTCTGGAATTCCACCTGGATGTCGTCCCGGACAAAATTGGCCACCAGGGTCGGGATCCCGATACCCAGATTTACGTAGTATCCGTCTTTGACTTCCTTTGCGATGCGCTGGGCGATTCCGTTTTTGTCAAGCATAGCTCTATATAATTTGTCAATTTGAAAATTTGGCAATTTGGCAATAGGTTTCCGTCAGTTAAACAGGCTATCCTTCCACCCGAAAACCCCTTTTACTGGAGCCAATTATTTTCGATAGAATAAGTATTATTTCCCGTATTTCTTGTTTAAGCATTGACAGAGGGTCCGGGTAAAATTCCGAAGCCTGGCATAATTGAATCCAATATTTGGTCTCTTCCGCCTCCTTTGCCGCTATCTTAAATTTATGAATAAAATCAGCTTTGCTCTCCGCGTTTTGCGCCTCAGAAACATTTGCTCCAATGGATGTACCCGATTTAAACAATTGCGAGCTCATCTCAAACTTTCCCAGGGAACGTATTTCTTCCGAATAGGCGATCAGTCCTATGGCGAAATCAAAGGTCTTCGATACAATTATGTTCTTTCTTGCTGCTTCCACTAGATTTCATTAAAAGTCCGAAATCTAAAAGCCAAGGTTGCACAAGCCTTACATATTCAACCAGGACTACCCCCGGAAAACTGGATGCCATTAACCAATTTCCAAATCAGCTAATTGGCAAATTTCCAAATTGACAAATTACACCGTCCGAACCGTCCGCTGCTCAATCCGCTTCTCGTACCCGGTGCCTTCAAAGATGCGCTGGACGAAAATCCCTGGGATGTGGATCTGGTTCGGGTCCAGGCTGCCGGCGGGCAGCAGCTCTTCCACCTCGGCCACGGTAATGGCGGCAGCCCCGCACATGACCGGGTTGAAATTCCGGGCGGTGCCTTTGAAAATCAGGTTGCCGGCCGTATCGCCCTTCCAGGCTTTCACCAGGGAGAAGTCCGCCTTGAAGGCTTCCTCCATCACGTACATCTTATCGTTGAATTCCCGGGTCTCCTTGCCTTCGGCCACTTCGGTCCCGTATCCGGCCGGGGTAAAGAAGGCCGGGATGCCTGCCTGGGCGGCCCGGCATTTCTCGGCCAGGGTCCCCTGGGGGGTCAGTTCCACCTCGAGTTCGCCGCTGAGCATCTGCCGCTCAAATTCATCGTTTTCGCCCACATAGGATGAAATCATTTTCCGGATTTGCCGGCCCTGCAGCAGGAGGCCCAGGCCAAAATCGTCCACGCCGGCATTGTTGCTGATACAGGTCAGGTCCTTCACCCCGAGGCGCACCAGTTCGCCGATGGCGTTCTCGGGGATGCCGCAAAGGCCGAAACCCCCCAGCATCAATGTCATTCCGTCCGACACCCCTTCCAGGGCGGCCTTGGCGTTGGCAACTTCTTTGTTAATCATGGCGTTTGTGTTCTAAAAATCAATGTCGTCCAGGTCGTCCTCCAGTTCGTCCGGCTCCTCGAGCTCCTCCTCGGTCTGGCTGCAATCGATCCGGATGGAGAGTTCCTCCGGTTCTTCAAAGTCCTCTTTGGATACGTTCAATTCCGGGTCTTCGTAATTCTGCCGCCTGTAGAGCGCCCAGATGGGCAGGGCCATGGACGCCCCCTGTCCGTAGGTGATGCTCCGGAAATGCGTGGAGCGATCCTCGCCCCCGACCCAGACCCCTGTCACCAGGTTCGGCACCATCCCCATAAACCAGCCATCGCTGTTGTTCTGGGTGGTACCGGTCTTCCCGGCAATCGGGTTGGTGAATTCGTACGGGTAGCCGGTGATGATCTCCTTGTACACCGTGGTGTTCGTGTTGTAATTCCCCCGCAGCCGCACGCCCGACCCGGACTGGGTAACCCCTTTCAGCAATTCCACCATCGCATAGGCGACGTCCTTGCTGAGTACGTCCTTGGTCTCCGGGGTGTACTCATAGAGCACCGTGCCGTTCCGGTCTTCGATCCGGGTGACCATCACGGGTTTTACATATACCCCCTGGTTGGCAAAGGTGCCGTAGGCCCCCACCATTTCATATACGTTGAATTCCGGGGTCCCCAGGGCAATAGCGGGCACTTCCAGGATGTCCCGGTTCAGGCCCAGGTCTTTGACCATTGTCACAACAGCTTTCGGGCCTACCTCGTCGATGAGCTGGGCGGTTACCGAATTCACCGAATTGGCCAGCGCCTCCTTGAGGGTGAGGCTGCGTCCGGAAAACTTGTCGTCGGAATTGTCCGGGCACCAGGCTTCCATATTCCCGTGTTTCCCGGCTTCGATGCAATATTGCGTATCCGGTTTTGTATCGCAGGGGGAACGGCGCAACTGGTCGATCGCCACGGCATAGACAAAAGGCTTGAAGGTAGACCCCGCCTGTCGGGAGCCCTGGATGACGTTGTCGTACTGGAAGTGGCGGTAGTTCAGGCCGCCCACCCACGCCTTAACGTGCCCGGTCTGGGGTTCCATGGACATCATGGCCGCACGGAGGAAGGTTTTGTAATACCGGATGGAATCCATGGGGGTCATCACCGTGTCCTTCTCGTAGACCGGGGGGGAATTCCAGTCAAAGACGGTCATTTCGGTTTTTTCGTTGAACGACTGGCGGATTTCCTCCTCGGATTTGCCAACCCGGTTCATGGCCCTCCAGCGTTCGGAATTTTTCATGGCCCGTTCCATGATGGAATTGATTTGCTGGGATTCCAGGTCCAGGAAGGGGGTGGTAGGGTTTCGGTCCGGGGTATTCTGGTGGAAGAACTCTGCCTGGAGGTTCTGCATATGGTCCTTCACGGCACTTTCGGCGTGCTCCTGCATGCGGGAATCGATGGTCGTGTATACCTTGAGACCGTCCAGGTAGATGTTCCACTTGTCGCGTTCCCCTTCCCGGGCGGGCTTGGGGTTCTCCTCGATCCAGTCCCGCAGCCACCCCTGCAGGTACATTCGGAAATAGGTGGCCGGTCCCTCCCGGTGGTTTTCCGGGTTGAAGTTGATATCCATCTTCAGGGCCATGAGCGAATCCCGGTCGGCGTCCGTGATATAATCGTATTTGGCCATCTGGGCGATGACCGTGTTCCGGCGGTTGAGCACGAGTTCTTCCCGCCGGATCGGGTTGTAGAGGGAGGAATTTTTGAGCATCCCCACCAGTACGGCCGATTCCTCGGTTTTCAAATCCCGGGGTTCCTTGCCGAAGTAGATGCGCGCTGCGCTCCGGATCCCGTCCGCGTTGTAGTTGAAGTCGTAGATGTTCAGGTACATGGTGATGATCTCCTCCTTGGTGTAGTTGCGCTCCAGGCGCGTGGCGATCACCCACTCCTTGATTTTCTGGATGATGGCTTCCGCCAGGTTGTTGGAACGCACCCCGACGAAAAGCTGGCGGGCCAACTGCTGGGAAATCGTACTGGCCCCGCCCCGGGTGCCGAGGAAGACGAAGGCCCGTAAGGTCCCTCGGGCATCGATGCCTGAATGCTCAAAGTACCGCGCGTCCTCGGTAGCCACCAGGGCGTTGACCAGGTTGTCCGGCAGCTGGTCGAAGGGCACGTCCGTACGGTTGTCATCCAGGAAATATTTGCCGAGGGTTTCCCCGTCGGCGGATATGATCTCCGTGGCCAGGTTGGTCTGGGGGTTCTCCAGGCGCTCAAAGGTGGGCATCTCCCCGAATACCCCCCAGGAAGCCAGCAGGAAGGTGAGGAATACCGCCAGGATACCGGCCCCGAACAAGATCCAGAACCACTTGATAAAGGGCCAGAAGGATACCTGTTTTTTCTTTTTGCCGCTCCCGGCTTTTTTGCGAGTCCTTGCCATGAAATTGCCTATTGATTTGGTTCAACCTGGAGCCCTACGTCGAGTACGCCGGGCAAAGCCTGGACCCCGTCCACGCTCCCGTTCTTCCGCATGGCATGCGATACGGTAAAAGTATATACGCCGGAAGACGGGAAAACGACGTCCCGCTTATATCCGAGTTTGTTTTCCCTGACGCTGCCGAGGCCTTCGCCCAGCCACCGGCCCCGGGCATCCGCCATTTCGTATTCCAGGGTATCCCGTTGCGTACTGCCGTCCGGAAAGGTCATTTCGGCGATCAGGAAGAGGTTGCTGTACGGATAGGTATTGTCGTTCCGAAGGAAGATGTAGAGGTTGTGTGCGCGGGTGGTATCGGGGTCTTCAAGCGAAAACTCCATGGCCTGGTCGCGGCCCCACTGGCCGTTGCGGGTGCTCTGGAATTCAGAATAAACCAGATGGTCAGTACAGCTTGTACCGATCAGTATAATTAGTAGTGCAATGGGTAACCTACGCATTACGGGCCTTTCCTTGTTTCTGATTGCGTCTCTTCTTACGTTTTTTTCCCCGGCGCTTGCCCTGGGGCCGGTCGAACCGGGTGAGGCTGTCCTGGCCGACGGGGTTTTCAAATGTAACGTTTTCACGTTCGAAATTGTTGCTCGCGTACTCCTCGAGGCTCCGAACTTTTTTCTTTTGCCGGTTTTTCTCGCGGACCTCGTGAACCTGTTCCTTGGTCAGTACGTGCCAGTTCCCCGGGTCGTCCTTGTAGGAGAACCAGAGGATCCCCTTGAAAATATCGCTCTTCTGGCAAAAAGCCGTGCCTTTTTCGGTAAAGAGTTTGGTGTCGGTCGGGGGGAAATCCTTCAGGGCATCCAGGTAGGTGTCCAGCTCGTAATTCAGGCAACATTTGAGTTTGCCGCACTGGCCGGCAAGTTTCTGCGGGTTCAGGGAGAGTTGCTGGTAGCGGGCCGCCGCTGTGCTCACCGACCGGAAGTCCGTAAGCCAGGTGGAACAACAGAGCTCCCGGCCACAGGACCCAATACCCCCGAGACGCTGGGCTTCCTGCCGGTACCCGATCTGCCGCATCTCGATGCGGATGCCGAACGCCTTGGCCATGTCCTTGATGAGTTGACGGAAATCCACCCGATCTTCGGCCGTGTAGTAGAAGGTGGCCTTGGACCCGTCGCCCTGGAATTCCACGTCCGATATCTTCATCTGCAACCGGAGGATGATGGCCATCTCCCGGGAACGCTTCTTGATCTCCTCCTCCTTATTGCGGCATTTCTGCCATTTATCGATATCGCGCTGGGTGGCCTTCCGGTAGATTTTGGGCAGGTCGGCCCCGGGGTTGACCTTTTTCTTTTTCATCTGCACCCGAACCAGTTCCCCGGTCAGGGTGACGATGCCCACATCGTGGCCCGCCCGGGCCTGCGTGGCCACCACGTCGCCGATGGAGAGCGTGAGCCCCTCGGTATTCCTGAAAAATTCCTTTCTGCTATTTTTAAACCGCACCTCCACCCCGTCAAATACCTCCGTTCCGGCGGGCAATGACATGTTGGAAAGCCAGTCAAACACGGTCAGTTTGTTACAGCCATCCGTACCGCAGGTACCATTGTTCCTACATCCGCGCGGCTGTCCATCCGAACCGGTTGAACAACTGCTACACCCCATGTTCTGTATCTCAATTCCGCCCGGCCCCGTGGGACCCCGGCAGAAATAGGTTCATAATAAATTCCAATCGTAAAGATAGGATAATTTTAGCACGATAGCGAACGGCAAAATACGCCGCGGCCGGGAACTGCCGGGATGCCAGTCAATCCCATGGGGCGCAGTGGGACGCGGGCTTACCGGGAGGCCCCGGCCGGATCTTTATCCCCGGAGGCCGGGCTGAAGGGTTCGGGTACCTGCCGCTTGTAGGTGAGCACCTCCGACCGCCCCTTTTTGAAGATGCGGTTGCTGTTGGATTTCCCCTTGCGCAGTTTTTTGCGCTCCTCCGGTGGCAGGGCGACGATGTCCTTGCAGTGATCGCTGCAGCAGCCATCCATCTTCGCGGCACAGGCATCGCACTGGATAAAGAGTAGGTGGCAGCCCTCGTTGGCGCAATTGGTATGCGTGTCGGCCGGTTCCCCGCACTGGTGGCAGCGGGCGATCACCTCATCGGTAATCCGCTCGCCCCGGCGGTTGTCGAAGACAAAATTCTTCCCGTGGAACTTATTCTCCAGGGACGCCTGCTGGACCTGGCGGGCGTATTCGATGATGCCCCCTTCCAGCTGGTAGACCTGTTTAAAGCCCTTGTGTTTGTAATAGGCGCTCGCCTTTTCGCAGCGGATCCCGCCCGTGCAGTACATGACGAGCTTTTTGTCCTCCTTGTGGTCGCGGAGTTGTTCTTCGATCAGGTCCAGGGAATCGCGGAAAGTGTCCACGTCCGGGGTGATCGCATTCTCGAAATGCCCGATCTCGCTCTCGTAATGATTCCGCATATCCACCACGATGGCCTCGGGGTCCTCGATGAGCTCGTTGAAGCGGCGCGCATCCACGTGTACCCCTTTGTCGGTTACGTCAAAGCTGCCGTCGTCCAGGCCGTCGGCCACGATCTTCGGGCGCACCTTGATCTTGAGTTTCAGGAAGGATTTATTGTCCTGTTCGATGGCGATGTTGAGCCGCACCCCTTCCAGGAAGGTGATGCTGTCCAGGTTTTCCTTGAAGGCGCCGAAATTGACGGCAGGTACGGACAGCTGTGCGTTGATCCCCTCACGGGCCACGTAGATCCGGCCGAGGACTTCCAGGGCGTCCCAATGGATGAACAGATAGTCCCGGAAAAGGCCCGGGTTGCCAATGTGGGCGTACTTGTAGAAAGAGATGGTGAGGCGGTCCTGACCGGCCTCGTCAATAAGCGCTTCCCTTTCTTTGGCACTCAGCGTATTGTACAGTTGCATGCTATACGT
>CAXQQM010000076.1:0-11673 GCA_964226055.1 Robiginitalea sp.
TCAGACGTGTGCTCTTCCGATCTGCGTGGTCACCGGGCATTTTACCTTAAAACGCTGAAACGGGATGGAAACCAGAAGCATTTACTTCCTGCTCATCGCCTTCCTCCTGGGCCCGCTGGCCCTTAGCCAGACTTGCCCGCAGCTCGTATCCCCGGCCAACGGGGAGGAGGACGTCCCGGTAGATGCGGCCATCTCCTGGACGGACCCGGGTAGTTTTTCTGGGTTTATCGTCTCCATCGGCACCACCCCGGGTGGGGTGGACATCCTGACCAATCGCACCTCCTCACCCATCAGCGGGTATAAGCCTGAAACCGGGTTGCCGGAAGACACCTGGATCTATATCAGTTTTATCCTGATCCTGGCGGACGGGACGGAGATTTCCTGTCCGGGCTACCGGTTCCGGACGGCCCCTTTTGACCGGCCCCCGGACTGCACACGCCTGCTGGCACCCCGCAACAACGCCGAGGAAGTAGCCCTGGGGGAAGAATTAATCTGGGACTACGCACCACGGGCCACGGGGTACCTGCTAACCGTGCTCACCTCCCAGGGCGACACCCTGGTCGATGAACGGGATATGGGGAATATCCTCGACTTCAACCCCCCGGGGAATTTTCCGCCTGAGACGGATATTATCGTTCAGATCACGCCGTATAACCGGTTGGGGCCTGCCCCGGGGGATTGTCCGGAGGAGCGCTTCCGGACCGGGGCTTCCACAGTGGATTGCGGCCCCCAGCGACCGGCAATTCTCGGCTTTCCGGGAGCCATTGGCCTGTGTCCGGAACTGGGTTATGCAGAGGTATCGGCCCCGGCAGGGGCGGACGGGTATAACTGGTTCCGGGTGGCTGCAGACGGGTCGGAGCAACTCGTTGCAAGCGGCAGGGAAGTCCGCCTGGACGCCACGGGCAACTATATCCTGGAGGCGTACAACGAAGTAGGTTCGATCAACGAGTTTGCCATCTGCAATTCGCTCGCGGAATTCACAGTGGTGACCACCCCGCCCCCTGTGATCCGGCGCACGCAGGTATCCCGGGAAGTGGACGGGTTGCGCATCGAGGTATTCCTGGAACAAAACGGGGCGTACGAGTTTTCCCTGGACCCCGTTTCGGGGTTCCAGTCGTCCCCTGTATTCAGCGGCCTGCCCCTGCAGGGATATACCGTCTACGTGCGCGATGCCTACGGGTGCGGACAGGTGCAGCAGGAGGTGGCCCGGAGCCTGAGCGCTGCCGATTTTCCGCCTTTTTTCACCCCGAACAACGACGGGGCCAACGACCTCTGGCGCTTTGACCCGCCGCAGGACCTCTCGGACGCCTATGTTGAGAATATCCGGATATTCGATCGCTATGGGAATTTCCTGATCGAACTCGACTCGGAATCCCGGGGTTGGGATGGCAATGTCAACGGCAAACCCGTACCAGCCTCTGTATACTGGTTTGTAGCTGTATCGCTCCGGCAGGAGGTGATCCGGGGCTATTTCGCCCTGAAACGATAAAGATATCCACCGGAATTTCCATCCCCGCCCGAAAGGTCGCCACACCGCAACAAGATTCTGCTCCCCGTGGCGGAAGCCTCCCGGGTCTTTTGTATTTTTAGGGCATGAAATTCAAGGTAGTTTCGGATTTCCAGCCAACGGGGGACCAGCCCGAGGCCATCGCACAACTCAGCGGGGGCATCCGTGAGGGAGAGCGTTACCAAACCCTGCTGGGGGTTACCGGGTCCGGCAAAACGTTCACCGTAGCCAATGTGGTTGAGGAGGTGCAGCGACCCACCCTGGTATTGGCCCATAACAAGACCCTCGCAGCCCAGTTGTATTCCGAATTCAAGATGTTCTTCCCGGAGAATGCCGTGGAGTATTTCGTGTCCTACTACGACTACTACCAACCCGAGGCCTACATCCCGACGAGCGGCCTGTACATCGAGAAGGACCTCTCCATCAACGAGGATATCGAGAAACTCCGGCTGAGCACCACCTCCTCCCTCCTGTCCGGCCGGCGGGACGTGCTGGTGGTTGCCTCGGTGTCCTGCCTGTACGGGATCGGGAACCCCATTGAATTCCAGAAGAACGTCATCCACATTGAACGGGACCAGGTACTGGCGCGAACCCGGCTGATGCACCAACTGGTCCAGAGCCTGTATTCCCGGACCACAGCAGATTTCCGCAACGGGAATTTCCGGGTTCGGGGCGATGTCCTGGACGTCTTCCCCGGCTATGCGGACCACGCTTTCCGCATCCATTTCTTCGGGGATGAAATCGAGGCCATCGAGGCCTTTGACCCTTATAAAAACAAGGTGATCGAAGAATACGAAACCCTGAATATCTACCCGGCCAATATGTTCGTGACCTCCCCGGACGTTCTCCAGGAGGCCATCCACAAGATCCAGGACGACCTGACTGCCCAGGTTGCCTACTTCAAGGATATCGGCAAGCCCCTGGAGGCCAAACGCCTGGAGGAACGGACGAATTTCGACCTGGAGATGATCCGGGAATTGGGATACTGTTCGGGCATTGAGAATTACTCGAGGTACCTGGACGGTCGGGAGCCCGGCACCCGCCCGTTCTGCCTGCTGGACTACTTTCCGGACGACTACCTGATGGTGGTGGACGAAAGCCATGTGACCATCCCACAGGTACACGCCATGTACGGCGGCGACCGGTCGCGAAAAGAAAACCTGGTGGATTACGGGTTCCGGTTACCGGCCGCCATGGACAACCGCCCATTGAAATTTGAGGAATTTGAAGCCCTGCAAAACCAGGTGATTTACGTCAGCGCCACCCCGGCCGATTACGAGATGCAGCAGAGCGGCGGGGTGTATGTGGAACAGGTCATCCGCCCGACCGGTTTGCTCGATCCGGTAATCGAAGTGCGGCCAAGTGAAAACCAGCTCGACGACCTGGTGGAGGAAATCCAATTGCGCGTACAGCGGGACGAGCGCACCCTGGTCACCACGCTCACCAAACGGATGGCAGAAGAACTGACCAAGTACCTGACCCGCATTGACGTGCGCTGCCGGTACATCCACAGCGACGTGGATACCCTGGAGCGGGTGGAAATCATGCAGGACCTCCGCAAGGGGATCTTCGATGTGCTGGTGGGGGTCAATTTACTGCGGGAGGGGCTCGACCTGCCCGAGGTATCCCTGGTGGCCATCATCGATGCTGACAAGGAAGGGTTCCTCAGGAGCAACCGCTCGCTGACCCAGACGGTGGGCCGGGCGGCCCGGCACCTGCAGGGGAAGGCCATTATGTATGCGGATACCGTAACCGACAGCATGCAAAAGACCATAGACGAAACCAATTACCGCCGGCAGAAACAGCTGGAATACAATGAGGAGCACGGGATCACCCCCCGGGCGCTGAAGAAAAACCTGGACAACGTGCTGGCCAAAAACTCGGTCTCCACCTTCCACTTCGAGAAGAAGGAACGGGACGCACGGGAACCGGATCCTGCCTACCTGACCAAAGAGCAGAAAGAGGACCTGATACGCAAAAAACGCAAGGACATGGAGCGGGCCGCCAAGGACCTGGACTTTATGCAGGCGGCCAAATTGCGGGACGAAATCAAGGTGTTACAGGAGAAAGACTGATTGGCGGGGCAAGAGTATGTACCCCCCGGGAACAACTTCCAGAGAGGTACAAATTGCCATGATCCAGGACAGGCACTCCATAAAAAAAGCGCCCCGAAACCGGGGCGCTTCCCTAACTAACCAACTAAACAAACCAACCATTATGAGGCCCGTTAGGTGGGCCAGCCATAATTCGTTTACTTGCCGATTTCAATTAGCCGCTTAGGCTTCGGCAAAGCTTCTTCTTTCTTGGGCAATGTAAAACGCAGGATACCGTCCTCGTAATTGGCCTCGATAGCCTCCTCGTTTACGGAATCCGGCAGGGTAAAGGCGCGTTTGAAATTCGAGTACCAGAATTCCCTGCGGGTATATCCCTTTTCGTCTTCCTGCTTTTCCTCTTTGTGCTCCATGGAAATGGTCAGCACGCGGTCGTCAACTTCGATGTTGAAGTCTTCCTTCTTCTGACCCGGTACGGCCAGCTCAAGGGTAAATTCGGCTTCTTCCTCGCGGATGTTCACCGCTGGCAGGTTTTGGTTGTGGCGATCTACCCCGCCGAACCAGTCGGGCATCATCACATCGTTCCAAAAACTTGGAAACAATCCGGTGTGTTTACGTACAAGTGTCATGATATATAATTTTTTAAGTTTTTTTGTTTCGCCTTATATAGAGCAAACCATATACCGATTCGGTTTAGCTGACTTTATGGCATATATGACCAATAAAATACTGCCTTAATGGCATTCAAATGAGTTGGCTCCGAAGGTTTGTCGGGTACGCCTGGTGGGTCCCATCAGGAACAAGCTGCGATCTCCCTTGGGTTTTTGCAGGCCTTAAATGAAGGGGGCGTTAATTGTAGTGCGCCTTGAAGATGTTGATCAATACGTCAGGGGGGACGATCTTATCCGGGTAGCGGTGCATGATGGTCAGGACCTGTTCGATAGCCGAAGGCCGCAACCCCATACCCAGTCCGATATCGTGCAACCTCCGGATCTCCTCCGGGTGGCGGTCCTTGTCCACATTCATCAACAGGACGAGGCGGTGGAATTGCAGGATGCGGTCTGCCTGGGTTTTAGGCATGATCTTTTCGACCTGGCTCTCAAAGAGCGAATCGAAATCCTCCCGGTTTACCCCGAGTTGCTCGGAAACCCCCAACAGGAAAGAATATTCGGAATCCTTGATAGCGGTATCGGCCCGTGCAAAGGAAATCATTTCCGAAAGTATGCTGAGTTTTTCCTCGTAGGTGCTCATAAACGGATCCGGGTTGGTGCTCGTTACTTAGATAACTCGAATTCCGGGGATTTCGTATATCGGAATCCCTTGTATCCAAACCGTGGGAAAACGTTCCGGAACGAAGCGGGTGGCCATAAAAAAACCCGCAAAACCCAGCAGCCGGTTACGAACGGCAGGGTCCTGCGGGATGGTCTATTTTAGGTTATCCCTAGCTGGTAAACCGGATCGGCACCTCATAGGTCCCGCCGCTCTCAAGCCCGGTCCCGGCGATGCTGTGGTAGTTCAGCTTGGCCTTTACATACCGTTCCAGGCGTTCGTTGTCCGTGCGTACGGAGAGGACGACGATTTCATTGTCATTGTTCACGGTAAAACGCACCCAGGCATTCAGTTCCTGATTGTCTTCCAGAACAATGTTGTTGTCCTTTAAAATGTCCCCGATCTTGGCGCACACCTTGGTTTCGGGAGCAATCGGTTCGGTGGTTCCTTCTGTGGCCAGGGCATTGGCGGAAAACAGGAGGGCAGCTGCTACGGATAAAACACTAAATTTTCTCATGACGTTGTTTGTTTTGAGGATTGATGAATGATGTTCTTTGTTTAAAAAGACGAATACCACAGGTAATCGTTACAGGAATTTGCGTTTTTAACATTTTTTTAATCTGTTTTGTGCTAATTCCACAAAATTTGACGGGATTCCGCAAAAGGAATTCAAAAAAAGCCTCTGGTTTTCAGAGGCTTTTTGAAAAGGTCAGGATGCGATCCGTACCGGGAGGACAAATCGCTGCCCCTCCAGGGGTTTCGCCCAAAACACCTTGCGCCCGTCCAGCTTTTCGCGTACATAGGCCACCAGGTGCTCGTCCTCGCACGCAACTTCTATCACCCGGATCCGGTTTTCCGAATCGAAGGTAAAGAGGATACTTGCCCGAAGGTTGGCCACATCGATTTCCGGTTCGTCCTGTAACAACAGGAATTCAATCTGGCGGGCAAACGGCGCTCCGTCCCCCTCGTTCTTTTCAGTTGCGGCTGTCGCCGGCAGGGCGAGCAACACCGTCAAAACAGCGGTAATTACAGTTTTTTTCATGATGTTCGTTTTTAATGATTGATGAATATGATTGATGTATTACCAAAGAGACGGATTTATCCTGTCCGTTGTTACGCCTCGCCAAAGGAATTAACAATTTCTTATACCACAGGCGGTTTGCATACAGGTGAAAAAAAGAAGGGGTCATGTTTTCGTAACATGACCCCTCGGGATAGATGTTGTTATGAATTTCAGGCAAGCACTTCCTTCACCTTGTCGGCGGCTTCCTGGAACTGGACTGCGGAGTGTACCGCCAACCCGGAATTATCCAGGATCTCCTTGGCGAGTTCGGCATTGGTGCCCTGCAGGCGCACGATGATCGGCACCTTGATGGCATCCCCCATGTTCTTATAAGCGTCCACGACGCCCTGGGCCACCCGGTCGCACCGGACGATCCCCCCGAAGATATTGATGAGGATGGCTTTGACATTCGCGTCCTTGAGGATGATCCGGAATGCCTCCTCCACGCGTTTTGCATCGGCCGTCCCCCCGACGTCCAGGAAATTCGCGGGCTCGCCACCGGCCATTTTGATCAGGTCCATGGTAGCCATGGCCAATCCGGCCCCGTTCACCATGCAACCGACATTCCCGTCCAGGTCCACGTAGTTCAGGCCGACGGCACGCGCCTCCACCTCGATGGGGTTTTCTTCCCTCAGGTCGCGCATTTCCGCATATTGCTTCCGCCGGAAGAGCGCATTGTCGTCCAGGGACACCTTGGCATCCACGGCCAGGATTTTGTCATCCGATGTCTTCAGCACCGGATTGATTTCAAACAAGCTCGCATCGCTCTGTTCATAGGCCTTATACAGGGAGGTGACGAACCGGGTCATCTCCTTGAACGCCGTGCCGGATAGCCCCAGGTTAAATGCGATTTTCCGGGCCTGGAATGGCAGCAGGCCCGTGGCGGGATCCACCTCCTCGGTGAAGATCAGGTGAGGGGTCTTGTCGGCCACCTCCTCGATATCCACCCCGCCTTCCGGGGAATACATGATCATCACACGAGATTCCGCCCGGTTGAGCAGTACGGACATATAGTATTCCTCCGTCTCACTGTCCCCAGGGTAATAAACATCCTCCGCAACCAGTACCTGGTGGACTTTTTTACCTTCGGCAGAAGTCTGGGGGGTTACCAAATTCATCCCGATGATTTCCTCGGCAATGGACTCCACCTCTTTGAGGTTTTTGGCCAGTTTTACGCCTCCGCCCTTGCCCCGGCCCCCGGCGTGGACCTGGGCCTTGATAACATGCCAGCTCGTGCCGGTTTCCTGTGTGAGCTGCTTGGCAGCATCCACTGCTTCCTTCTTGTTGTGGGCCACGATGCCGCGCTGAATGCGGACGCCGAAACTCGCCAGAATCTCTTTTCCTTGGTATTCGTGTAAATTCATGTTGGTTTTATAAGGAGTTGCTTGCAAAAATAGCAAACCGCACCGACTTCCCCTAATGCAAATGCCTTCGCGTCACTCCGGTTCAATGTCCTTAAAGTCGAGCGGGTCAAAATTGCGGAAATGCCCGTTCATTTCGATGCGTTCCCGCGTTTCATTCAACTGCTGGAGTACCCGGATCGTCTCCCTGAGGTGGTCAAGCAAAAAATCCAGGCGTGCCGCCTCGCCCGGGATCTGCAACAGGCTGTATTCCTGTTCAAAGGACAGGCCCATCTTGTGGGCCAGGGTAAAGCTGTTGAACAGCTCCCGTTTTACCGGGCCAAAAGGCAGGTCCATCAGTTCGTAGAGTTCCCTGCAGGCCTGATAAACTGCCTCGGTCTGAACGGGCACGGCATCATTGACGGAATCCAAAAACCGGATTTCGCCCCCCGGGTAACTTTTACCCTCCAGGACCGGCTGGAAGCGTACCACCCGGAACACCTGCCGTGCCACGCAAACGACGTCCATTGAACCGTCCGCATAGGTGTTTACAATGTCCTTGAGCTGGACCTCCGTGCCATATACAATCGTATTGTCGATGTAAACGGGTATCCCAAAGGTCTGTGCCTCCTGCCGGCAGTCTGCGATAAGCTGCTTGTAGCGCTCCTCGAAAATATGCAGGGGGACAGATTCCCCGGGAAAGAAAACGGACTGCAAGGGAAACAACGGTAAGACCATATTGGGATTTTGCCTAAATCTACAAAGCCTGTTGGGAAGTTTCAACCTCCCGGACAATTTTTGGTTGTTGCATTTATAACAATTTGTTTTAATTTAAAATCCCTGTCGGATTTTTTTGACGATACGAAAGAAGTGAACTAGTTTTGCCCAAATTCATTCGATTATGGAAGGGAAGGATTTACTGGGGATTGCAAAAGACTACGGAGCACCGGTGTATGTTTACGACGCCGGGAAGATCCAGTCGCAGTTCAAACGACTTACCCATGCATTCCGGGTCGTTCCGCAACTAAAGCTGAACTACGCCGCCAAAGCTTTGTCGAACCTGTCCATCCTGCGGTTGCTGAACAACCTGGGGAGCGGCCTGGATACCGTTTCCGTCCAGGAAGTGCAACTGGGGCTCCTGGCGGGATTCCGCCCGGAAGATATCATCTACACGCCCAACGGCGTGTCCCTGGAGGAAATCGAGGAGGCCGCCAGCCTGGGGGTGCAGATCAACATCGACAACCTTTCCATCCTGGAGCAATTCGGCAGTAAACACCCGGACATCCCGGTGTGTATCCGGATCAACCCCCATGTGATGGCCGGGGGCAATTCCAAGATATCCGTCGGCCACATCGATTCAAAATTCGGCATCAGCATCCACCAGATCCCGCATCTTTTGCGTATCGTGGAGCTGACCAAAATGAAGATCAACGGGATCCATATGCATACGGGCAGCGATATCCTGGATATCGACGTATTCCTGTACGCTTCCGAAATTCTGTTCGATACCGCCATGCATTTTAAGGACCTGGAATTCATCGACTTCGGCAGCGGATTCAAAGTCCCCTACAAAGAGGGGGATATCGAGACAAATGTGGAGGAACTGGCCGAAAAGCTCGGGGGCCGCTTCCGGGAGTTCTGCGACGCCTACGGTCGGGAACTCACCCTGGCTTTCGAACCCGGAAAATTCCTGGTAAGCGAGGCCGGCTATTTCCTGGCCCGGGTCAACGTCGTGAAACAGACCACATCGACAGTTTTTGCGGGGATAGATTCCGGCTTCAACCACCTGATACGACCCATGCTCTACGGGGCCAGCCACCATATTGAGAACCTCTCGAATCCCGGGGGCAAGGAGCGCTATTACTCCGTGGTGGGCTATATATGCGAAACGGACACCTTTGCAAGCAACCGCAGGATCCGCGAGATATCCGAAGGGGATATCCTCTGTTTCCGGAATGCCGGTGCCTATTGCTTCACCATGGCCAGCAACTATAATTCCCGTTTCCGGCGCGCAGAAGTACTGTGGTTGGACGGCAAGGCACACCTGATCCGCAAAAGGGAGGATTTCGAGGACCTGATCCGCAACCAGGTGGATGTCCCGGCGCTGGCCGAGCGGCCCAAGCAGGCGGCAGGATCCAACGAGGCACATAGCGGGGTGAAATAATTCGGCCCTCCGCGCGTTAGTTCTTTAATGGGATTCCGACTATTTTCCCGTAAATTGCGGAAATGATGAGAAAATTACTACCCCTCGTTGTATGGGCTATTTTACTGAGCCCGGTGGCGGTGGCTGCCCAGCAGGTCAACTGGATCAGTTGGGACCAGGCCGTGGCAACCGTCCAGGCAGGGTCCAACGACAAAAAAATCTTTATCGACGTCTACACGGACTGGTGCGGATGGTGCAAGCGTATGGACAAGGACACCTTCCAAAACCCGGAAGTAGCCGCGTATATGAATGAGAATTTCCTGATGGTCAAACTCGACGGGGAGCAGAAAGAACCGATCGAATACAACGGGAAAACTTACAAGTTCGTCCCTTCCGGAAGGAAAGGCTACCACGAATTGGCGGCCGCCCTGCTGCAGGGCCGGCTCAGCTACCCCACCGTGGTGTTCCTGGACGAAAAGCTGAATATGCTGTCGCCCGTACCCGGTTACCAGAAACCGGATGCATTCCTGCAGATAGCCAGGTATTTCGGGGAAAACATCTACAAGGAAAAAGACTGGCAAACCTACAGCGGGACGCGTTAGGAAGCCCGCAGGTGAAAAGTGCCAGCATACACTTAACAGAAAATAAAAACCCGGCTTCCGCCGGGTTTTTTATGGATTGCTAGCGGCTGTAATTGGGCGATTCCTTGGTGATGGTAACATCGTGCGGGTGGCTCTCGTGGATGCCGCTGGAGGTAATTTTGATAAAGCGTGCAGTCTCCTTGAGCGTGGCAATGTCTTTGGCACCGCAATACCCCATTCCCGCGCGCAGGCCGCCGATGAACTGATGGATGCTTTCGTACAGGTCACCTTTGTAAGGTACCCGGCCAACGATCCCTTCCGGCACCAGTTTCTTGATGTCGTCTTCCACATCCTGGAAATACCGGTCCTTGCTGCCCTCTTTCATGGCCTCCACAGACCCCATTCCCCGATAGGACTTAAACTTCCGCCCTTCGTAAATAATGGTTTCCCCGGGGGATTCCTTGGTGCCTGCCAGGAGTGACCCGAGCATGACGGTATCGGCACCTGCTGCCAGGGCTTTGGGGATGTCCCCGGTATAACGGATGCCCCCGTCGGCGATAACAGGCACCCCGCTCCCCTTGATGGCTGCCGCCACTTCGAGCACAGCAGAGAATTGCGGGAACCCGACGCCGGCCACCACCCGGGTGGTGCATATGGATCCGGGCCCGATCCCGACTTTTACAGCGTCCGCCCCGGCGTCCACCAGGTACCTGGCGGCCTCCCCGGTGGCGATGTTCCCGACGATGACCTCCAGGTCCGGGAAGGCTTTCTTAACCTCCTTCAGGACCCCGACCACCCCTTTGGTGTGCCCGTGCGCGGTGTCGATGACCACCGCATCTACCCCGGCGCCCACCAGGGCCCGGGCCCTCTCGACCGCATCGGGGGTGACGCCCAGGGCCGCGGCTACCCGCAGGCGGCCGTAATGGTCTTTGTTGGCAATGGGTTTCTGGGTGAGTTTGGTAATATCGCGGAAGGTGATCAGCCCGATCAGCCGGTTGTCGTCGTCCACCACCGGTAATTTTTCTATCTTTTTTTCCTGCAGGATGTCCTCGGCCTCTGCCAGGGACGTCCCTTCCCGTGTAGTTACCAGGTTCTCCGACGTCATTACCTCGGATATCGGACGGTCGTTGTTTTTCTCAAAACGCAGGTCCCGGTTCGTAACAATCCCGATCAGCTCGCCGCTCCCGTTGACGATCGGGATACCGCCGATGCTGTGTTCCTTCATGCTCGCCTTGGCGTCCCGGACAAAGGCATCCTGCGGCAGGGTCACCGGGTCCAGGATCATGCCGCTTTCCGCCCGCTTCACCCGGCGGACCTTCAGGGCCTGCTGTTCGATGGTCATGTTCTTATGGAGAACCCCCATACCCCCTTCCCGGGCCATCGCAATGGCCATCCGCGACTCGGTAACCGTATCCATGGCGGCGGAAACGATCGGGACGTTGATCCGGATGTTGCGGGTAAACTGGGAGGTGATGTCAACTTCCCGGGGCAGGACCTCCGAAAAGGCGGGCACGAGCAGTACGTCGTCGTATGTCAGGCCTTCGCCGAGGATTTTTGAGTGGTGGGCTTCCATGGCAATTAAGGATTAATTGCGTGCAAATATACTACAATTTCTCCGGTCAGCCATCCACGGCTATTGAGGAATTACCTGTCCCTCAAAGTTCTGCCAAACAACTTTGAATATTATTTTTATTTATTCCAAATAAACTTGGAAAAAAG
>CAXQQM010000077.1:0-7081 GCA_964226055.1 Robiginitalea sp.
CCCGGAGTTCTCGTGGTCGAGCGCCTGGAATTGCAGCGTGGAGGAGCCCCCTACGCGGACCTTTAACCCGTCAAAAGTCAGGATGGTATCCTTCGGGGCTTCAAAGACGTTGATGCCGTCTTTGTCCGGAGACCGGAAATTATCCAGCTGCCTGTTGTTTTGCGTCCAGGCAGACAGGCTGAACAGAAGCATAAATGCTAACAATGAATAATGCGTGAACGTTTTCATCTGATTGTGGTTTTAATAGTGAGTATTGCGTTTATCGGGTCCAGACCGTGTTGAAATGAATCTCGATCTCGTCACCGGTTTTGATTGTTCCCAGTAAGGCTTTTGGCGGTTCGATACCGTAGTCGGTCATCCGCAGGGGTTCGCTTCCCTTTAATAGCACCCGGCCCGTTTCGATGGTCAGGACGCATTCCAGGTCAATCTCCCGCGCCTGCCCTGCTACCGTCAGTGTCCCCCCCAGCACAGCTTTGTACTGCTTTCCGGGAGACTGTACGGGTTCCAGGGAGCGAACTTCCTTCATCCGGAAGCGGATGTCCTTGTGGTCGTCCGTATTCAGGGCGTTATAGGTGTTTTTGTCCATACTTCCCTTTCCGCTCTTGAGGCTTTCGGCCACAATCTGCAGATTCAGGCGCTGCAGGGCCGGTAACTCGCCGGAAGTATCCAGGGCCAGGGTCCCGGATTTCTCCTCAACGGTAATCTCCCAGTCGTGCAGGGTGGATGTCCCGGTAACGAGCACGTCATCTGTCCCGTTTTTGAGGCTGAATTCCTGGGCGATTGCCGGGGTTCCGGAAAGGACCAGGATGGCGATGGACATCCATAAGAAACGATAAGATCGTTTGAGGTGTTGGTGTGTATTCATGACTGCTTTTGTTTTTCGGGACAAATTTCCGACAGGATTACAGCCTAAAACCTGATAAATGTCACCATTCACCTAAGTGCTTGTGAATGTGAGTTTTAAACTTGAAGTTTTTTTTTAAATTCAATATCACCTCATTTTTCTACCCTGTTTTGGCCCGAAAGTCACGCCGGTCCCGAAATCAGTCAACTGTAAAATCCCAGGGATATCTACATGCCCGACGGATTCCTTCCGGCTGATGTTTATCATATTATACCCTGTCGCATGCCCCTACCTTTACTCCCGGACCGTGACCATAATACACGGCAAGCAAAGTCCATTTCTATGAAAACACTCACAGCTACACAGAAAGAATTGAGCGTCTACCGCTACGGCGATAAGCGGGCGGACGGAACCCGGGAAATGAAGAACCTGCTCGGCGGAAAGGGCGCCAACCTGGCCGAAATGAGCCGGATCGGTATCCCGGTGCCCCCGGGCTTCACGATTACCACAGAGGTTTGTACTTTATATACGCAGGAGGGGAAGGAAGCCGTCCTCAAAAAAATTGAAATTGAAGTCAGGGAGGCCATTGCCGCAATTGAAGAATCGATGGGGACTACTTTTGGGGACCCGCAAAACCCGTTGCTCCTGTCGGTTCGATCCGGAGCCCGCGTGTCCATGCCCGGGATGATGGATACGGTACTGAACCTCGGCCTTGGTGAACAAACCCTTGAAGGCATTATCAAAAAGACCGGGAATGAGCGATTTGCCTGGGATTCCTACCGCAGGTTCATCCAGATGTACAGCGGCGTGGTCATGGGCCTCAAACCCGAGACAAAACAGGACCTGGACCCCTTCGAGGAAATTATCGACCACCTCAAGGACAAACGCAATATCCGGCACGATACGGAATTTACCGTCCAGGACCTGAAAGACCTGGTGTACGATTTTAAGGATATCGTCCGCAAACGTACCGGGAAAGAGTTCCCGACAGACCCCTGGGAACAGCTCTGGGGTGCGGTGTTCGCCGTATTCAACAGTTGGAACGGGGACCGGGCAGTATACTACAGAAAGATGAACGGCTACCCCGAACACTGGGGGACGGCCGTCAATGTGCAGGCCATGGTTTACGGGAATATGGGCACGGATTCCGGGACCGGGGTCTGCTTTACCCGTGATGCGGCCACTGGCGAAAACAAGTTCAACGGGGAATACCTGATCAATGCCCAGGGGGAAGATGTGGTGGCCGGCGTCCGCACCCCCCAGCAAATTACGCGGCACGGGTCGGAGCAATGGGCAAAACTGGCCCAGGTATCCGAATCCGATCGGCGCGAAAATTTCCCTTCCCTGGAAGAACTCATGCCGGACATCTATAAGGAATTGTTTGAATACCAGCAGAAACTGGAAACCCATTACCTGGATATGCAGGATATGGAGTTCACCATCCAGAAGGGCAAGCTCTGGATCCTGCAGACCCGCAACGGGAAGCGAACCGGTTCGGCCATGGTTAAAATAGCCATGGACATGTTGCGCGAGGGAAGTATCGATCGGGAAACTGCCCTGTTGCGCATAGACCCGGCCAAACTGGAGGAACTCCTGCACCCGGTATTTGACCCGGCTGCCATCAAGGAGGCCCAGGTGATTGCCCAGGGGCTTCCCGCCTCCCCGGGTGCAGCCACCGGCCAGATCGTTTTCTTTGCAGACGAAGCCGGGAAATTTAAAAACAGTATCCTGGTCCGGGTGGAAACCTCCCCGGAAGACCTGGAGGGGATGCATCTGGCCAGGGGATTCGTCACGGCCCGGGGCGGGATGACTTCCCACGCTGCCGTAGTGGCACGAGGCATGGGAAAATGCTGTGTGTCCGGGGCCGGGGCCCTGAAAATCGACTACGCCAACCGCATCCTCCGGGTGGGCGACCACGAATATCACGAAGGAGACTGGATTTCCATCAACGGGACTACGGGGAACATTCTGGAGGGAAAGGTGGCCACCCGGGAGCCCGAACTCAGCGGCGAATTCGCCGAACTGATGGAACTGTCCGATACTTTTGCCCGCATGGAAGTCCGCGCCAATGCAGATAACCCGACAGATGCCCGGGTGGCCCGAAATTTTGGCGCCCGCGGAATCGGCCTGGCCCGTACCGAGCATATGTTCTTTGAGGTAGACCGCATCAAGGCCATGCGGGAAATGATCCTGGCCGATACTGTGAAAGGGCGCAGGCAGGCACTGAAGGAGCTTTTACCCATGCAGCAAAAGGATTTTGAAGGGATCTTCCGGGCCATGGAAGGCCTGCCGGTGACCATCCGGCTCCTGGATCCGCCACTGCATGAATTCGTCCCCCACCAGTTGGCCACCCAAAAGGAACTGGCCGAGGACCTGCATATCTCGCTGGATGCGGTGAAATCCAAAGTGGCCGAACTGGAAGAATTCAACCCGATGCTCGGACACCGCGGGTGCCGGCTTGGGAATACCTACCCGGAAATTACGGAGATGCAAACTCGGGCCATCCTGCAAGCCGCCCTGGCGCTGAAGGTGGAAGGGATTGAAACCCGGCCGGAAATCATGGTTCCTCTTGTAGGTACCGTAGAGGAATTTGTCCAGCAGAAAGCCATCATCGACCAAACGGCCGCCGAGGTTTTCAGGCAGCGAAAAGATTCTGTTGAATACTCGGTAGGCACTATGGTGGAAGTCCCCAGGGCGGCCCTGCTGGCCGACAAAATTGCCGAACATGCGGATTTCTTTTCCTTCGGGACCAATGACCTGACCCAAATGACCTTTGGGTATTCCCGGGATGACTCGGGCAAATTCCTGCCGGTTTACCTGGAAAAAGGCATCCTGCCGGCAGACCCCTTCGAGAAACTCGACCAGGAAGGCGTGGGCCTGTTGGTCCGGATGGGAACCGAACTCGGACGCCGGGGCCGGCCGGGGATTAAAACCGGGATTTGCGGAGAACACGGGGGGGAACCCACCTCTGTGGAATTCTGCCACCGCACCGGCCTGGATTACGTGAGCTGCTCCCCTTTCCGGGTGCCAATCGCACGGGTTGCCGCCGCCCAGGCGGTTCTCCGGGATTAATCGGAAAGTGAAAAGCCCCGGCCTGAAAACAGGCCGGGGCTTTTTGATTTTACTGCTACACCCCGTTACCCCGGAATTGCTTCCGGAAGGGTAAGGGCTTAAAAGCGTACGTGCCCATCCCCGTATACGTAGTATTTGTTGGTGACCAGCTCGTTGAGCCCCAGGGGCCCCCGGTGGTGCAGTTTGTCCGTACTGATGGCGAGTTCGGCACCTACGCCCATCTGCCCGCCATCCGTGAACCGGGTGGAGGCGTTCCGGTATACAGCTGCGCTGTCTACCTGCTGCATAAAGGCTTCAGCCTTCTCGTCATCCCGGGTCATGATGCTGGCGGAGTGCCCGCCCGAATATTTGTTGATGGCCGCTATGGCATCCTCCGTGGAGTCCACCAGGCCAATACTGCATTTGAGCGCCAGGAACTCCTCGTACCAGATAGAATCGTCCTGGATCACTTCTTCTTCCGGCAGGATGGTCCCAACGCGATCCGAGACCAGGATACTCACGGAATGCGCCTTGAGCACCTTCCGCAGTTGCCTGAGTTTGTCCTCGTAATCGGGAAGTTTTGAACTGATCAGGATTTTATCCAGGGCATTGCAGGCGGAAATCTTGTCCGTCTTCGCATTGAGGATCACCTTGAGGCTCTGGTCCCAATCGGCATCTTCGGCTACGTAGAGGAAATTATTCCCCCGGCCGCTGACCAGCACGGCGCAGGTAGCGTGCTCCTTGACAAAGGCGATGAGCCGCTCGCCGCCCCGTGGCCCGATCCGGTCGAGCGGTTCCGGCGGGTTCAGCAGGACTTCCCGGGTGGCCAGCCGGTCGAGCTTCAGCATGCGGATCCAGTCTGCAGACAAGTCGTTTTCCTCCAGGGCCTTGTGCCAGCAGGCCACCAGGGCCACATTGCTGTGGTAGGCTTCCTTCCCGCCTTTGAGCAGGATTTTGTTGTTGGACTTAAAGGCGAGTACGGCGGCTTCGACGGTTACATCGGGGCGGGATTCATAGATGATCAGGATCGTCCCGAAGGGGGCCGTCCTGTTGATGACCTCCAGTCCGTCAGATACCGTACGCCGGCTGATTTCCCGGTTCACGGGATCATCCTGCTCCAGGACCTCCCCCACCGAGCGGATCATGCCGTCGATTTTGGCCGAATCCATGACAAGCCGGTCGTAGAGGGCCTGGTCGTCCCGGTCAAAGGCGTCCAGGTCCTTTTTATTGGCCTCCAGCAAGGCTTCGCGATCCTCTTCCAGGATGCGCATCATGGATTTTAATACGTTGTTCTTATGTGTGGTCTTCAGTAATTGCATTATTTTGTTAAAGAGATTTTTGTTCCTACATTTTTTCCATCCATAATATCGAGGATGACATTCGGGGTTTTGCCGTTCGCGATAAAGGTGGGGATGTTCTTGGCTGCAGTCTTCTGGGCAAAATCCAGTTTGGATCCCATACCACCGCGTCCTTCCGCTTCACCTTTGCCGTTTTCCTTGATATACCGGTCTACATCGTCATCCACGGATACATGGCTGATCAGCTCCGTGCCGTCTTCATCCGGATGGCCTGTATACAAACCATCCGTATCCGTTAGCAGGATGAGTTTATCCACATTTAATAGCTGGGCCACCAGCCCGGCGAGCTCGTCGTTGTCCGAAAACATCGACATGGTCACCGAAACGGCATCGTCCTCATTGGCAATCGGGATCACACCCTCGGATAACAGGCCTTCGTAACAGTTAATCATGTTCTCCCGGTGAATCCCCGGGTTGAAATCCCGTTTTGTGGGCAACACCTGGGCGCATTTCATCCCGTAATCGTGGAAAATGTTGTAATACAACCGCATCATCCGTGGCTGCCCGATGGCCGAATATACCTGGCGGCGCTGAGTTTTATCCTTGATCTTTGACTTCCCCAGAACCTCCCGGCCTGCGATGGCCGACCCGGAGGAAACCAGCGTGGTAATAATATTCCGTTCGTACAGTTCGGCTACCTGGGACACCAGGTTGCGCAAGACGGGTCGGACGATCCGATTGTCCCGGTTGGTCATCACATTGGTCCCTACTTTAACGACTATTCGTTGTTCGTAACTCATACGTGCGCTTCTCCAAGTTCAACGGCGCGGTTAAAGGCTGCGTACGCCGCTTCTTTTATCAATTCATTGAGTTTGTTGTCTTCCATGGAATCCAGGGCAGCCTGGGTTGTCCCCCCTTTGGAAGCCACTTTCTTCATCCATCCGTCCGGCGAAAGGTCGGATTGGTTGAAGAGTTCGATGGCACCCTCGAAGGTCTGGCTTACCAGCACCTTGGAATCGTTGGCAGAAAAGCCCATTTGCAGGGCGGCTTCCATCATGCTTTGCATAAAATAAAAGACATAGGCCGGCCCGCTCCCGGAAATCCCCGTCGAGGCATCGATGTATTTTTCCTTGCTCACCAGGATGGATTTCCCGGTGGTGTTCAGCAGGTCCTCAATGGTCAGGCTTTCGATCCGCGACACCTCGTCGGAAGCGATATAGGAGGTCAGCCCCTTCCCTACCTGGGCAGGCAGGTTTGGCATGGCCCGGACGATTTTCTTCAGCCCGGTAGCCTTACGGATAAAGTCGATGGATACCCCGGCCATGATGGAAATAATGATCTGGCCCTTGGTGGTCAGACCCGCCATGTCCTCGAACAGGCTTTTGCTGTGGTGCGGTTTGACGGCCACAAAAATCATATCGGCCTGGGGCACGCAGTCCTCTAGTTTTTCAAAGGCGTCAAAATGCGCCATTTTGTTGAGTTGTTCCACTTTGTCCTCGGCGCTGTCGAGGATCATGATGTTGCGCTTTTTGAGAATTTTGGATTTGGCCATGGCCTGCGCATATGTCAGCCCCATGTTACCGGCTCCAATAACCAGTATCTTCATTCCTAGGTTTTGAAAGTTATTGTTTCTACAATGTTGTATTATAACAATCTCCTAGTCTTAAGCAAATCCAGGGGGAGAAATAGCGGAATTGTAACATAATATAACATTTGGGCGAGCTGGTGGGGTTTTATTTAAGGGTTTCTTAACATTTTGTCGAAGGGTATCCACCTCCCACTTAGAAACACTATTTTTGCCCCAAGCTACAGGCATGTTCCAATTTTTTGAAAAAAAGCGTTACCTGGTCGATCAGCTGGAGAACTTTGTGGATATCCACAACCACAT